>CANHCD010000049.1 GCA_947458795.1 Cyclobacteriaceae bacterium
CCTAGAATGCGCTACCTAGCAGATGTGATGCCTGCCAACGTAAAGACCATGATGTCTAATGAGTTCAACATTCGGGAGCAGATCAAGGAAGCTGACTTAATTATTGGTGCAGTGTTGATTCCTGGAGCCAAAGCCCCTCACTTGATCACCAAAGAAATGTTGAAGGACATGAAAAAGGGTGCTGTAGTGGTAGATGTGGCAGTAGACCAGGGTGGATGTATTGAAACCTGCAAGCCTACTACGCATGAAAACCCTACCTACGTCATCGATGATGTAGTGCATTATTGCGTCGCCAATATGCCTGGAGCTGTTCCCTACACTTCTACCCTAGCGCTAACCAACGCCACCCTTCCTTATGCCATTCAGTTGGCAGATAAGGGATGGAAGAAGGCAGCACAAGAAAATGCGGATCTGGTACCTGGACTAAATGTAATCCAAGGCGATATTGTATACAAGGCAGTTGCTGAAGCATTTGCTATGCCTTACACTCCAGTAGAAAAGTACCTTTCCTAAAAAAAATAGGTTTCACGAAAAATCCCATCGAGGCATTCGATGGGATTTTTTATTTTAGATAAACAGTGAGTTAAGGACTACCGAACGAGTGGATAGAATTATGCTTTTCTGACAAATTCAGACTTGAGGGCCATGGATCCAAATCCATCTATTTTACAATCAATGTTATGATCCCCTTCCACAAGGCGAATGTTTTTGACTTTTGTTCCTGCCTTGATTGATTTGGGAGCACCTTTTACTGGAAGGTCTTTAACTATAACTACCGAATCCCCATTTGCTAAAAGAGCCCCGTTGGCATCCTTGACAACCAATCCTGTATCAACAGTCTCCACTTCTTCACTTGGGTTCCATTCCAATCCACAATCAGGACAAATCATCAATGCATCCATCGGATAGGTGAAATCGGACTTGCATACTGGGCAGGGCGTAGGGTTTTCCATGGGCGCAAGGTAAAAAGATTAAGGCCATTTTAGGAACCACCCACAAAATTCAATCCCTCTCAATTTCCAATCAAGAACAAAACTAGGAATTGGACGCCCTAGTTAAATACGGCGATTCCCTTTCCCAGTTCCAAGAGTTCAATTCCCAACTGCTGCTGGAAACCATACAAAATCGCATCAAATAAAAGTAAAAAAGCACCTTGAAGTAAAATCGACTTGCCAAAGCCAATCCATCTCTCCTTTTCTAAGCGACGACCACGTTCAATTAGTAAAAGTCCAATTGCCATATAGCCGAGGTCCAAGGCCGCATTAAAAAGGAGCACCTTTTCAATTTGCTGCTGTGCAGCCAAAACCTCCCAAAAATTCAAAGCAGCAACTTGGCTTGCCTGCCAAAAACCATACGCTGCAATGCCCAAATTGACCACATTCCAATAGGCATTCATTTGGTGAAAGGCCTGAACCTGACTCTTCGTTTGGAAGCTTCCAAGTATACCGACAACTAAATTGAGAATTGCCCAAGAGCCCAAGATGAGCATCCCTTGCCGATTGTACTCCAATCGGGTGGAATTGATTGCCTCTAAAGCAACTGAATCCTGAGCCAATGCTGGAAAGGAAAGAGTCCCTAGGAGTATGAGGAGAGAAAGGTAAAAACGAGTCGACATTGACTATAAACCTACAAATAATCTGGAAAATTACCCTTACAAGACTGAATCTAGGCTACTCCAAAGCATCCTGAAGCCAAAGAAACAAATCATCACTCCAGCAACTACCTGCAGCGCCTTCCGTACCCTTGGTGACATCAAATGGGCCAACTTTCCCGCAAGGAAAGCCTTGGCTAAATCTATTCCAAATACGGTGAAGAGTAAGGCCGCATAAAACAAGGCTCTATCCGAGATTCCCCAACTGGATTTAATTGACACCATACTGGCAATGGATAGCCAAAAGAGCATCACAAAGGGATTGATGCCATTGATACCAAAACCTTGCATCAATGCTTTACCCTGAAAAGCCCTGCTTTGGGCTGAGTTGCTTGGAGATTCAGTTATTTTTTTTCTAAAAAAACTAATTCCAAAACCTATCAACAATAGCCCTCCAAAAAATCCGAGGTACAGTTCAACATTTGGAATAAATGTCAATGCTTGAATTCCAAAGTAAGTCACTAACACATAGACCAAATCACTCAGAAAAACGCCAAAAGCTAGGATGGCAGCCTGCTTAAATCCCTGATCCATACTAGTAGTCACCAAGGCAAAAAATACTGGACCAATCATCATGGACAGCAAAAGTCCCAATTCCAATCCTTCTAAAATCGCATCAAACATCTTCAAAAGTACCGCCTCTTCGGTTATATTTGAATTCATTCCGATGAAATTTAAACATGGACATCAAAGCCAACCTTGAGCAGGTTAAAAAATCGTTTCGAAATCCAGCTTGTCAACTGATTGCTGTCAGCAAAACAAAGCCCTTAGTAGACCTACAGGCTGCTTACGCTGCTGGCATCCGCGATTTTGGCGAAAATAAGGTTCAGGAAATTCAGACCAAGCAACCTGAGATGCCTGCGGATACCCATTGGCACATGATTGGACATCTACAGAGCAACAAGATCAAATACATTGCTCCCTTTGTACATCTGATTCATGGTGTAGATTCCTTCAAACTACTGCTCGAAATCGACAAGCAAGGCAAAAAAATAGATCGAGCCATTCCTGTGTTGCTACAGATCCACATCGCTACCGAAGAAAGTAAGTTTGGATTTGACCAAGAGGAACTGGATGACATGCTCAGTAGCTCTGAATTTACAAATTTGACCCATGTTCAAATTCAAGGCTTAATGGGGATGGCTAGCTTTACAGAAAATCAGCAACAAATCCGAACTGAGTTTCGAGGATTGAAACACCTGTATGAGGATTTAAAAAAACGAGCCCTACCCTCCTTTGTCAACCTTCATGAGCTTTCCATGGGTATGAGCGGAGATTACCAAATCGCCCAAGAAGAAGGAAGCACCATGGTCCGCATCGGATCGGCCATTTTTGGAAGCAGAAATTACCCAAACCAATGAAAGCAAAACAAATCCTTCAACTCGCAGGAATTTCTGGAGCCATAGCAGTGGGTTTGGGCGCATTTGGTGCCCATAGCTTGGAAGCGCTATTGATTCAAAATGGAAGGTTAGACACCTTTCAAACTGCCGTGAACTACCATTTTTACCACACCTTGGCCCTTTTTGGTATTGGGATATTAGCTACAATCAAACCTGATTGGAAAGGAATTTCCTTTGCCGCTTGGAGCATGGTACTTGGAATTTTGATTTTCTCAGGCTCACTTTATGTCCTTTCTTTGACAGGAATTACCTGGCTGGGTGCCATCACTCCCTTAGGTGGCCTTGCCTTTATTTTGGGATGGTCTTCCCTTGTTTACCTCAGCTTTAAAAACAAGTAAGCCATTGAAAAAAATCTTCATTCCCCTACTTATTTCTTGCTGTATTTCGATCCTCGCAAGCGCTCAGATTTCGCAAAATAGCCTTGCCCAGTTGGATTCGGCCTTTGGTCCACAAAGTTTCTTCGATGGACACCTCTCAGGATTTATGCTTTATGACTTGGAATCCAAGCAGGTGGTGTTCGAAAAAAATAGCCACGTCTACCAAATTCCAGCATCCACTGTCAAGCTACTCACGCTTTTTGGCGCACTTCAAGTGCTGCAAGACAGTACCCAAACCCTCCGGTACCAATCTGCTGGCGACACCTTGAAGATTTGGGGTTCGGGAGACCCTAGCTGGAAATACAAGGATTTTTACCAGCCCGATTTTCAAAAAATCATCGGAAACCATTCAATAGTCCAATTTTCGGATGCCAATCAGATTTCACCCTCCTTTGGTTATGGCTGGCAATGGGATGATTATTTCTTTGATTATGCTGCCGAACGCAGTTCCCTTCCGGTCTATGGCAACCTTGTGCAAGTGGAAAAAATTGGCGATTCCCTGCAGCTTTTTCCCAATTTCTTCCAGGATAGGCTCGAATTCAGTAGCCAAAATCTGAAAGAACTGGAGCGGGATTTTCACAGGAACACTTTCTATTTCAATCCAAGCACCTTTTTGGGTCGAGAAAAATACCTCCCATTCCTCGTTGAACCAAAGCTACTCACGGAGCTAGCAAGCCAGGAAACTGGAAAGCCCTGGATTTACAAATTGGATTCACTTCCAGCAGCACATCAACACTGGCGTGGTGCTCCCCTAGCTCCCTTGCTGAAGGAAATGATGCTTTTCTCTGATAATTTTATCGCTGAACAAGTCCTTTTCATGACTTCAGATAAGCTTTTCCAAACCTTGGATAGCGATCGTGCAGTGGATTACCTACTCAAAACAAACCTTTCGGATCTACCTGATCGACCAAAATGGGTGGATGGCAGTGGTTTGAGTCGGCACAATTTGATCACCCCCCGATCCCTAGTACGTGTCGTTGAAAAGCTTCAGGAAATGCTTCCAGAGGAGCAATTCGAGGAATACCTAGCGATAGGTGGTAAGTCAGGGACTCTAAAAAACACTTTCCAGGCCGCAGATCCCTATATTTTTGCCAAGACAGGAAGTATGACTGCTTCCTACAATTTGGCAGGATTGGTCAAAACCAAATCCGGAAAAACCTATGCCTTTGCCTTTATGAATTCCAATTTTCCTTTTCCCGTATCTGCTGTGAGAAAAGAAGTGGAAAAAGTAATGCTACAGGTCAGAGATCACTTTTGAAGTAGCCAACAATTGGTTAAGTTGTCCATTACTTTGAACGCCGAAAATTTTCCAACCCATGAATAAACGTAGTTTCTTGAAGTCCTTAGGCCTTTTGGCAGCCTCAAGCCCCATCCTAGCATTGGATTTTGCAACTCGTTATAACCCGACTTCCCTTTTGCCCATGGCCCTGCTTCGTGGTCAAACAGTTGGAATTATAAGTCCTTCGGCAGCTTCTGCCGACCGCATGGAATATACCTTCGCAAAGGAAGCAATGGAGGCAATGGGATTAAAAGTGAAGGTTGGCTCGAATTTTAAGAATCGATTTGGCCACCTGGCCGGTACAGACGAAGAACGAGCTGCAGATTTCAATGACATGTTTGCAGATCCAGAAGTAAAGGCAATTATCTGCCTTCGTGGAGGCTCTGGAGCAGCGCGAATCCTCCCGCTGATTGATTACGAACAAGTTAAAGCTAATCCAAAACCACTTTTAGGTTATTCCGACATTACGGCGCTACACTGCGCACTTCACAGTCAAACTGGATTGATTTCATTTCATGGTCCCAATGGATCGGGTAGCTGGAATAGCTTCAATGCCAACCAATTTCAACAGCTGTTTTTCGATCAAAAGTTGCTCAGCTTCAAAAATGAAGTAACCAAAGGTGATGACCTGGTAGCAAAAGGAAATCGAATTCAAACCCTCACAAAGGGGACCGTAGAAGGGAAAATATTAGGAGGAAATCTTACTGTATTAACTGCTTTATCTGGTAGCATTTATTATCCTGATTTTCAAGATACTATTTTGTTTATTGAAGATGTAGGAGAAGACCCATACCGAATCGATCGGATGATGAGTACACTCAAACTCAATGGCACACTCGGAAAAATAAAAGGCTTTGTTTTTGGGCAATGTTCGGATTGCAAGCCTGGCAGTGGCTATGGTGCTTTTACGGTAGATCAAATCATGGATCAATACATCATACCCTTAAATATCCCTGCCTACATCGGTGCCATGATTGGACATATTCCAAAACAATTTATAGTTCCAGTAGGAGCTCGTGTACGCTTGAATGCCGACCAAGGAAGCATCACCCTTCTTGAAAAAGTCTTTAGAACCAGCTAAACTCATGTACTCCAATTTTTCATTTTTCCTTCTAGTTTGTATCGCCATGTCTCTTTCATCCTTTAGCCAAGCACAGCAAAAACCCTTGAGCTACCTCGCTTTGGGTGATAGCTACACCATTGGAGAAGGAGTGGATATCCCCGATCGTTATCCGATGCAACTGGTACAAGAATGGAATAAGGCAGCTAAAATCCCATTTGCAGCACCGCAAATCATTGCAAAGACAGGATGGACAGTGGATGAACTGGAAGCTGGCATCCAAGCAAGCTCCACAGCAGCAGAAGGCTACGATTTGGTGACCTTGCTGATTGGCGTCAACAACCAATACCGAGGACGTTCGGTAGAATCTTTTGCAGTTGATTTTGAGAAAATGCTTCAACGCGCCATCTCCTTTGCTCGAGGTAAACAAGAGCGGGTAGTAGTGCTCTCCATTCCCGATTGGGGAGTTACTCCTTTCGCAGTCAGCAAAGGCGTGAATCCCAGTCAAGTAGCCAACCAAATAGACGACTACAACCAAACAAAAAAAGCAATCTGTGCCAAAAATGGAGTTAAATTCATAGACATCACCACTGAATATCGACTCGCAGGCGCTTTGCCTGAGGGAGTAGTAGCAGACGAACTACATCCTTCTTCGTTGATTTATAAAAAATGGATGGAGAAATTGCTTCTTGAAGTACAAAAAATGAATTTCTAAACTAGTTTAAAGTTTCTACTGTAACTAAAAAGTAAGCCCAAGCTCCAAATCCTTGGATTTTTTAGTGCAAGTTCGACAAAGACTAAATTGATATACGATGAAAATTATTTGCATAGGCCGCAATTATGCAGCACATATTGAAGAATTAAAAAATGAAAAACCTGGGCAGCCAGTCGTTTTTCTAAAGCCCGACACGGCCCTCATCAAAGGAGAAGCGCCTTTCTATTATCCCGACTTTTCTTCGAATATCCACCACGAAATTGAGTTGGTACTCAAAATATCAAAGGAAGGAAAGTACATCCAACCACAGTTTGCCCACCGTTATTTTGAAGAAATCGGCTTAGGGATAGACTTCACAGCTAGAGACCTTCAAGATCAGTGCAAAGCAAAGGGGCTGCCCTGGGAAATTGCGAAGGCCTTCAACGGATCAGCACCAATTGGGAATTTCAAACCTGTTTCAGAGTTTAATGACTTAAAAAACATCGACTTCCACTTAGAAATCAATGGAGAAATCAAGCAAAAAGGAAATACAAGCCTCATGCTCTTTGATTTTGCCACCATCATCTCCTACGTATCCCAATTTTTTACGCTTAAAAAAGGAGACCTCATTTATACCGGCACTCCTGCAGGTGTAGGGCCAGTTCAAACAGGTGACCAGCTGATTGGATTTATTGGAAATGAAAAAATGCTCCATGTCGAAGTTAAGTAAGGTTGCATTTTTTATAGTCCTCATAGGTCTAGGGTACATTTCTAGGGCTTGGGGGCAAGAAATTCAAAAAGGATACTTCCAGTCCCCTGTAAAGCCAGGAGTTCGAAATTACCTTGCTGGCAACTTTGCTGAACTTCGGCCCAACCACTTTCATACGGGCTTGGATTACAAGTTTGGCGGAGTCGAAGGCGAACCCATCTATGCTGCAGCAGACGGCTGGGTTCATCGGATCAAAATCTCTTCCTTTGGCTACGGGAATATCATTTACCTCAAACACCCAAGTGGGCACATTACGCTGTACGGCCACTTACGGAATTTCAGTCCAAGTCTCCAGGCTTGGATGAAAAAAAAGATGTACGAGGCCAAGCTAAATGAACTGGAAGTCAACTTGAAGGAAGGTGAACTGCCAGTTAAAAAAGGGGAATTGATTGCAAACGGGGGAAATACTGGGAGTTCGGGTGGGCCCCACCTTCACTTTGAGATTCGTGATAGTCTAGATCGCGCGATGGATCCTCTATTGGCAGGCTATTCCGAAATCCTTGATCGTACCCCTCCTATTCCTCAAAAAATTGCCATTGTACCGCTGGAGTTGGATAGCCGAGTCAATGGAAAATTTCAACGGGTAGAACTCACCCCAGTGCTTAGTGGGACGAATTACCGAATTCCAGAAACAATTCAAGTAAGCGGAAAAGTAGGCTTAGAAATCCAAAGTTATGACAAGCTGGATGGAGCTGAAAATCAAAATGGCTTTCCAAAATTTGAGGTTTTGGATGACAATGGACCCCTTTTCAAACTTGTAGTAGATAAAATGGATTTTAATTTCACGAGGCATTTTTTGCTGCATACGCACCTCAATCGCTTTACCAAGCTGTACCATCAAAAGGATTTAAAGTTTTCCTTCATTACGCCCAATTCCGCTGGAACAGGTGCTTTTGAACTGGAAACTGGCAAAAAGAAAAATGTACAAGTCAAACTTGTCGATGCCTACAACAATACCCGAATAGTTCAACTCAGCCTTACGGGTGCAGATTTGGATTCAACACGTTCAGATGGTGCCGCTCCCCCAAAGGCACAAGTCAGCTACTACAAGAATATCATGAAAATCAAGGTAGCCCAAAGCAGCAAAGGTGGTCTTGCCAAATTTGAAGTGGGAAATACAAGCTACGAAATTCTTCCTGCCTACCAGGATGCCGCAAGCAGAACCTATCTCTGGGATCTTAGATTTGGCATTCCAAAGAAAATTGACCTCTGTTCAGAAATTTACACCCCGGATATAATTGGGCATTTTCCAGTAGATCGAGAGCATTTGCATGCCAACTCAAAACTTCAGATTAAGACTGCTTCAAACAGCCTATTGGAAGATCTGTACTTACGGGTAAGCCATGCTGGAACTGCTACCGCTCCTGTACTCAACTTGGGAGAATCCTCCACCTATCTTTGGAACCCAATCGAAGCCACCTGGGATGTAACTGGATTTGCGGGAAATAAAGCCAAAACCCAGGTTTACCAACGCGCTGCAAACGGAGCACTTAGCTATATTGGTGGGGAATGGACGGGAAATCAAATTCGATTCAAAACCAGAAATTTTGGTAGTTTTGTTTTAGCTGAAGATGCTACCAAACCCAGTATTAGCCCAATTAAAGTAAATGGGCAAAGCATGCGCTTCACGATTAAAGACAACTTGTCTGGAATCAAAAGTTTTGAGGCATTTGTCAATGGAGAATGGGTTTGGATGCGCTACGAACACAAACAAGCTGTGATTTGGTCAGAAACTCTAAATGGGCAAGCCCTGAAAGGACCTGCTATCCTAAGGGTAACCGATCAAGCAGGAAATGTGGCAGAGTGGCGTGGAACCTTGAATTAATGTTTTTAAACCTAAACATGAATAAAATGTCTTTAGAAGTAGGCCAAATGGCACCCGATTTTGAAGCAAAGATTGAAACTGGAGCTTCCATCAAACTATCCGACTACCGTGGGAAAAAAGTGATCCTTTATTTTTATCCTAAAGATGCTACTCCTGGTTGTACGGCACAGGCATGCAACCTAAGGGACAATTACGATGCCCTACTAAAGTCTGGATATGTGGTATTTGGAATCAGTTCAGACGATGAAAAATCCCACAAGAAATTTATAGAAAAGCAAAACCTTCCCTTTTCCTTGATTGCAGATACTGACCTATCCGTACACCATGCCTATGGTACCTGGGTAGAAAAATCAATGTATGGCCGCGCATACATGGGCACTGCCCGAACTACCTTTGTCATCGATACCGACGGTAAACTAGCAGAAATCATCGAAAAAGTAGATACCAAGAATCATACAGCCCAAGTGCTGAAGTAAAATTCCCATGAAAAAACAATCCATACCCGAGCTACAAAAAATCTGTAGCCAACTTCGAAGAGACGTCCTGCGCATGGTGCATGCCATACAGTCTGGTCACCCCGGCGCACCCCTTGGATGTGCTGAGTATTTTGTTGCGCTTTATTTTGACCAACTCCACCACACCCCAGATTTCCAAATGAATGGAAAAGGAGAAGATCTATTTTTCTTATCCAATGGACACCTTTCTGCAGGATGGTATTCGGTGCTCGCTCGCAGTGGGTATTTTCCTGTTGCTGAACTAAAAACCTTCCGCAAACTGAATTCAAGACTTCAGGGACATCCTGCCACGCACGAACACCTTCCTGGTATTCGGATCGCTTCAGGTTCTGTGGGACAAGGATTGTCAGTTGCCCTTGGTGTAGCCCAAACTAAAAAGTTGGACAAAGACAGCTCGCTCGTGCATGTTTTGATGGGAGATGGAGAACTTCAAGAGGGACAGGTTTGGGAAGCGGCCATGTATGCTGCACATTACGGGATGGACAATGTGATTGCAACAGTGGACTACAATGGTCAGCAGATCGATGGTCCTACGGTAAAAATAATGGATTTAAAGAACCTCAAAGCCAAGTGGGAAGCATTCGGTTGGGAAGTCATCGAAACCAAAGAAGGAAATGACCTTGCAGCTGTAATTGCTGGATTGGAAAAAGCCAAATCCCTCACTGGAAAAGGCAAACCCATCTTGAATCTACTCTACACCGAAATGGGCTATGGCGTCGATTTCATGGTAGGTACACACAAATGGCACGGTTCCCCTCCAAACGACGAGCAATTGGCCCTTGCCTTGGGTCAATTGGAGGAAACACTTGGCGATTATTAATTATCCATTGCAAAACACAAGAAGATGAGCTTAGACTTAAAATATACTTATACCGAAAAGAAAGATACCCGCTCAGGCTTTGGTGACGGATTTTTGGAAGCAGGAAGAAAAAATCCCAACGTGGTAGGCCTTTGTGCCGATTTGATTGGTTCC
>CANHCD010000050.1 GCA_947458795.1 Cyclobacteriaceae bacterium
CATCCGGATCACACCGAAAACTTTGTCAAGCAGGTATATGCTTCCTTTACGGAAGAGGAGATTTCCTATAAGGTGGCACAAATTGTAACTACTTCAGACATCAAAGCAGAAGTAAAGGTGATCTTCCAAACGGTCGACAACTTACATCGCTGCATCCCTGAGCACAGGGGAGACTGGTACTTTACTGGAGATTACCCTACTACAGGTGGTACCCGCGTAGTCAACAAGGCCTTTGTGAACTACATGGAAGGAAAGACTGTTCGGGCGTATTAAACGACAAACTAGTTAGTAGCATTAAAGCCTTTGAATCTTCGGATTCAGAGGCTTTTTTAGTTTGGATTGGTCAGATTTAAAATAATGAATTTGATTTTCGGTACCTAATGAGGTCCATAAGGGGGGCAATTGATCTGGTATTGGGCTAAAGAATTTGCAAAGAACTACCTTTTAAAAAAATATTTTTTATTTTTCTTGCTTTTTTAAAACTTATTATTTTAGTTTATGTATATATTTTTAGTCAAAAGAATTTTTTAAATACAATTTTTTATGAAAAAAAGAATAAATAAACTGAAATTAGGGTGGCGAAATCGAACTCCAATCGATGAAAACCAGCTCAGCGTGGGCCTAAATGCATTTTTTTCAGCTCAAGTCTTTCTAATTCCTGCCTGTGGGTCTGAATACCAGGAGCAAGCAAGTTTGATGGAAAAAGAAGTTATTCCACCCGAAGTCAACTTTGAAATAGGGAACCAATCCAAGAATAAGGAGATTCAGAAGTTCAAATCGAATGATCGGATGAAATTTGAGTCCAGTGTTCAATTGACCTACCGATACAAGGAGGTGGATTGGAGTCCCTACAAAAAACTCAAAATTCCAAGTAGTCTAGCTATTTATCAAGGTGATGGGCTTACTTTACTCCCTAATTACCCATTTAGTTCTTCTCGGAGTTCCCCGATTTGCTAAAGGTTTTGAATCTATTTAAAACACTAATTAAACATCATTACCTGCTTATTAACTCATATTCAGATACAAATGATCAATTTTAAATGTGTGAATGCTAGAATTATATTTTATTGAATGACTATGGAAAGAAAAGAAAAATTTGAATGCCCGCACTGCAAAAAGAAACTTCCGTTCTTCTTTGTAGTAATAATTAAAAGTGGACATGCTTTTGAATGTCAGAATTGTGGTAAGACAATTATTCCTGAGAGTACAAAATCCTTTACCTGGGGTTATGTTTTTGGATTTTTAGGTTTTATCATCCCAGCGAAGATTTTACTCTATTTTTATAATGACTTTTTATTTGCGTTTTTGGCTGGTTTAATGTCCGGCCTAACCGTCGTTTTTTTTATTGCTCTTTTTATTTACTCTAATACTATTTTAACTAAAACAACTTAATCTATGAAAAAGAAAGTATCAAGTATTGTGGCTCTTATGGGAATTTGTGGCTGCATGGCATTTAGTTCAGGAGTTAATGACAGTAAAGTTTGGCTAGGCATCGGCTATATAGCCTCAAAGTCAGGGGCTTCAGCTGAGGCTGGACTCGCTATTGGAGCCATTGGTTTGCTCGATGCAGCTGCATGGGGCTTCGGTGTAGGAATGGTTGCTGGTCCTGTTGGTGGTGCTGTAGCTGGTATAGTAGCTGGCGCATGAGAAAATTAATCCTATTCGCAATTGTGATGTACATAATTGGTATTGTGATAGGATTTCAGATTGATCCCGTATTGGCAGAACCTGTCAATACGGGTTCTTTTACAGTTTGGGATATCGCTAAAAATAATTTATCGGTTGTGACGATTAATATTGCGGGCGGGATGTCTGTTGGGGTTATTTCTGTAGTAAATACCATTTACAATGGCTTTGTTTTAGGTTATTCTTTATCCGTTGTTTCCGATTACATTGCCTGGGATCTGATTTTTAGACATTTTTTACCTCATTCGATAGAAATCATCGGTATAATTCTTTCATGTGCTCTAGGTTTAAAAATTACTATTTATGTGTTTAATATAATTTTTACTAAAGGTTCAATTGAGTTTAAACAAATGGAATTTACCATTTATTTAATTACAACTATATTAATAATTTTTTTAGCGGCAATATTAGAATTTTATATAAGCATGTCATGAGATTCACATTTTTAATACTTGGTATTGTTTCAATTCTTTTTTTGATTGTGTCAAAAAGTTCTTTTGATGAAATTTCAGATACGTCTGAACTTTTTTACATTTATTCTAATGTTAGTAATGTTATTGCTTTTTTCATTCCGTTTACGGTTTTTATATTTTGTCTTTTGACATCTAAGTTTATGTTTGTGATAGTTGATGAATGTTTCGAGGTAAAAAAATTGGCTCGTATTCTAGCAATCTCATTCTTGCCGATAATTCTTAATTGCATTTTATTACTTTTAGTTTTGTATGATTTTTCAATTGGATTAATAGTTTCTGATTTTTATAATTTAAATATAATCTCATGGGGGATTTTTTATTTCATATTTTCCATATTGACTAAGGAAGAATTTGATATGAATTTTGTGAAAGCGATTGCAATTTCTGTTTTCCCTAGTCTTTTAGTGATTGGAGGGAAACTTTTATTCTACTAAAAAAATCACTTAAGAAAAGGAGGAGATGTTTTAACCTGAAAGACCTTTTTGTCTGAATTTGATTAATGCCAGTCGAAATTCTCCCTTCTGTTTTTATTTTTCTGCTATTTTTAGGGAAAAGAAGTAACCCTATCCATGATCGACGTTTCCCTACTCAAGCAAATTTGTGAAATCCCAGGTGCCCCTGGTTTTGAAAAACCTGTTCGTGACCTAGTGGTCTCCTTGGTGTCCCCACATGTAGACGAGGTGCGCATCGACAACATTGGCAATGTGATCGCCCTCAAAAAGGGAACACGCAATCCCGATGGAAAGCGCGTCATGCTCGCTGCTCACCTGGACGAGATCGGTTTTATAGTTTCCCATATCGATGAGCAAGGCTTCCTACGATTCAATACGCTCGGAGGATTTGATCCGAAAACACTCACTGCTCAGCGCGTGATTGTCCATGGTAAAAAAGACCTGATCGGGGTGATGGGTAGCAAGCCCATCCATGTGATGACGGCCGAGGAGAAAACCAAACTTCCCAAGACTACGGACTTTTTCATTGACCTAGGCATGCCCAAGGAAGAGGTGGACAAATACATTACCATCGGTGATCCCGTCACCCGCGATCGGGAACTGATCGAGATGGGGGACTGTGTCAATTGCAAGTCTATCGACAATCGTGTTGCGGTCTTTATTGTCATTGAGGCGCTGAAGCAACTCAAAAACCCAGCCTACGATGTGTATGCCGCCTTTACCGTGCAGGAAGAAGTGGGCATTCGTGGTGCGAATGTAGCAGCACACCAAATCAATCCAGACTTTGGCATTGCGCTCGATACCACCATTGCCTTTGATGTGCCTGGAGCAGCTGCACATGAGAAGGTAACCGAACTCGGAAAGGGGACGGCCATCAAGATCATGGATGCAATGACCATCTGTGATTACCGCATGGTGGCCTTTATGAAGCAGGTAGCAATGAAAGAAGCAATTTCCTGGCAGCCGGAACTATTGACTGCAGGAGGTACGGATACCGCAGGGGTACAGCGCATGGGCAAGCAAGGGGCAATTGCAGGAGCAATCTCCATTCCTACGCGCCACTTGCACCAAGTGATCGAAATGGCTCACAAAAGGGATATTTCTGACTCCATCGCCTTGCTGGTGGCTTGTCTCGAGCAACTGGATTCCTACGACTGGAGTCATTAAATGCCGATAAGGGAGAACCTTCTTGGGAATAATTAAGCGATTTGACCTAATAGCAGCTAGCCATGTCCATCCTCACATTCATTCTTTATTTCCTAACGCTAGGACTTTCTGTTTTTGAAAGCGCTATGCAAAGTAGTGCTCAAGCTCAGACGGATGCTTCAGACTGGCAAGTGCTCTTTAATGGCAAGGACCTAAAAGGCTGGGTTCCCAAGATCCACCACCACGAGGTAGGGGACAACTATGCGGAAACTTTCCGGGTACAGGATGGGGCCATTGCGGTCAATTACGACGGTTATGGGGAGTTTGAAGATCGCTTTGGACACCTGTTTTACGAAAAGCCCTTCTCGAACTTTCACTTGGTTTGGGAATACAGATTCACCGAGCAGTTTGTGCCCACTGCACCCAGTTACACCTATCGCAATTCAGGAGTGATGTTTCACTCGCAGGCACCAGAAACTATCTTGAAAGAACAGGATTGGCCGATTTCGGTGGAATACCAGATGCTAGCCAGAGAAAAGGAGGACGAATCCCGACCTACTGGAAATATGTGTTCCCCAGGTACAGATATTGTTTATCAAGGTAAAATCGACCCTCGACACTGCATCAACTCTTCCTCTTCCACCTTTGCTTGGGACGAGTGGGTGAAGGCGGAATTGATTGTTTACGGTGACTCCATCGTGCACCATCTGGTGAATGGAGATACGGTATTGACCTATTCGTTTCCTCAAATCGGTGGAGGAGTAGCCAACCGCTACAATCCATCCCTCAAAGTCGATGGAACTCCACTGCGTTCAGGCTACATCGGACTGCAAAGTGAAGGACAGGGAGTGCTGTTTCGCAACCTAAAAATTCGGAAATTGAAGTAAACCTCCCGATTCCTGAAACATCAAGAATCGGGAATGATTCCTTATTCCAATTGGGCCAAACTTGCTTCCAGGGCCTTGATTTTTGCTTCCGCATCGGCCTGCTTCTTACGCTCCATCTCCAATACTTGCGCAGGAGCACCAGCTACGAAGCGTTCGTTGCTCAATTTTTTGACCACCCCAGCCAAGAAGCCTTGGGTGTATTCCAATTCCTTGAGGATGTTGGCTTTTTCGGCCTCCACATCGATGCTGCCGCCCATCGGAACAAAGCATTCGTCTCCTTTGATGACAAAACTCATGGCCTGCTCCACTTGATCGCCAAATTGAAGCGAGGATAGGTTGGCCAACTTGATCAATACAGATTCAAATCGGCTATACAAACCTGGGTTTTGGGTACGGATGCTAAGTGCAAGCGGCTCTTTCGGAGACATGCCCTTGGAGGCACGTAAGTTTCTGATCTGCGACACCACTTCAAATACCTGAGCGGCATCTTCTGTGATTTGAGAATCAAAAGGCTTGGATTCTGGCCAGGAAGCAAGAATCAAGGACTCTGCAACAGAGCGTTGGTTGATTTGATGCCACAGTTCCTCGGAGATAAAGGGCATAAAAGGATGAAGAAGTTTTAAAATCTCCTCAAACAAACCTAAGGTCTTGTCGTAGGTGGCCTGATCAATGGGCTGCTGGTATGCAGGCTTGATCATTTCGAGGTACCAGGCGCAGAAGTCGTCCCAGACCAACTTGTAAGTAGCCATCAAGGCATCTGAAATCCGGAATTTATCAAAATGCTCGTTGATCTCGCTCAAGCTTTGCTGGAATCGCTGTTCAAACCATTCGATACTAGAGGCATTGACTGAACCGTCTAGGTTGGGATCGATCTCCCATCCTTTAACTAGACGGAAGGCATTCCAGATTTTATTGGCAAAATTCCGCCCTTGTTCCACCAACTTGTCGTCGTAGGGGAGGTCATTTCCCGCAGGGGAAGAGAAAAGCATGCCTGTACGCACGCCGTCTGCACCATACTGAGCAATAAGTTCGAGGGGATCTGGGGAGTTGCCCAAGGACTTGGACATCTTTCGGCCGAGTTTGTCCCGTACGATGCCCGTGAGGTAGACATTTTTGAAAGGCTTCTCGCCTATGTACTCGTAGCCAGCAATGACCATACGTGCTACCCAGAAGAATAAAATCTCAGGGGCAGTCACCAAATCATTAGTAGGGTAGTAGTAGCTAAGTTCTTTGTTGGGCTTGCCTGTGGTGAACACTTCCGTATCAAATACGGAAATAGGCCAGAGCCAAGAGCTAAACCAGGTGTCGAGCACGTCCTCATCCTGACGGAGGTCAGCGAGGGTATACTGGGTGCCATATTGGGCATTTGCTTGGGCCAAGGCCTCTTCTGCAGTTTTGGCAACTACATATTCGCCATTTGGGAGGTAGTAGGCGGGAATTTGATGTCCCCACCAGAGCTGACGTGAAATGCACCAGTCACGGACATTTTCCATCCAAACCCGGTACATGTTTTTGAATTTGGGTGGGTGCAACTGGATGATGTCCTCCATCACCGCTTTGAAAGCAGGCTGGGTGATTTCATCCATCTTCAAGAACCATTGCATGGATAGCTTCGGTTCGATGACTGCATCGCTTCGTTCGGAGTGGCCTACATTGGAGCGGTACTCGTCGACTTTTTGCAGGTGCCCTGCCTCGTCCAGTAGCTTGCCAATTTTCTTTCGCGCTACAAATCGGTCTTCACCTACCAGCAACTGGGCTTTTGCATTGAGTGTGCCGTCGTCATTAAGGATGTCAATGACTTCTAACTTGTGTTTGAGGCCCAGTTCGTAGTCGTTGAGATCATGAGCGGGGGTCACTTTGAGGCATCCCGTACCAAATTCCATGTCTACATAGCTATCCTCAATGATGGGAATGCTTCGGTTGATTAGCGGAATGATGGCACGCTTTCCTTTCAGGCGGGTAAATCTTGGATCCTCCGGATTGATGCAGATCGCCACATCTGCCATGATGGTTTCTGGGCGGGTGGTGGCGATGGTTAGGAATTCTTTGGGGCTGCCTTCGATGGCATAGTTGATGTAGTACAACTTCGAAGCTACCTCCTTCATAATCACCTCGTCGTCCGAAAGGGCTGTTTGGCCTTTTGGATCCCAATTGACCATGCGGATGCCTCGGTAGATTTTTCCTTTTTGGTGGAGGTCCACAAATACGGATAGGACAGCATTGCTGAGTCCTGGATCCATGGTGAAGGCTGTTCGATCCCAGTCGCAGGAAGCTCCTAATTTTTTCAATTGTTCGAGGATAATTCCTCCATATTTTTCTTTCCAGTCCCAAGCATGGGTTAGGAATTCTTCTCGGGTAAGGTCTTTTTTATCAATGCCTTTTTCTTTCAGGAGTTGAACGACCTTGGTCTCGGTAGCGATGGAGGCATGGTCTGTGCCAGGCACCCAGCAGGCGTTTTTGCCTTGCATTCGGGCACGGCGAATGAGTACATCTTGGATGGTATTGTTGAGCATGTGCCCCATGTGGAGCACGCCGGTGACGTTGGGCGGAGGGATGACGATGGTGTAGGGTTCCTTGTTGGGATCTACGCTGGAGGAAAACAACTTGTGCTCCATCCAATACGCGTACCACTTGGCCTCGGCGGATGCCGGTTCGTATTTGCTGGCAATAGACATAGGTACTGAGTTCTTAAGTTGCAAAAATAGCAGAAAAAGTTTGGGGGCGGGAGCTGAAAGGTAAAGAAATAGGAGGATTGGGGTATTGGGGTATTGATTTTCAATTGGCAGGATTGATGACCGCAGACGATGGACCTCGGTCCACAGGTAGACCTCGGTCCACAGGTAGACCACGGTCCACAGGCTGTCCACAGACTACAGCAGATTTAAAGATCATCAATCATTTTCCCAATTTCAGTGGCGATTCATCATTAAAGGACTTCTTTCAGAATCGCATGATCGATAACTTCAATTCAATGGGGTCAAAGATTCCAAAGGTTACTGATTTGAATGCCATCTCTTTGATGCATCATTTGCCCTGCATAGATTAGTTTAGGCTCGACATGAGCAGCAACTTTTTGGAATTTTTTTAATCCTTTCAAAAAGTCGTTATGGAAAGTTTCCGATGCTTTTATCTCGATAGCGATCAGTTTCCCTTCTTTTTCTTGGAGTAAATCTACCTCACTTTGATTGGAATCTCTCCAAAAATAGAAAGCTGCTTTTTTCCCTTGGTTCAGCTCCTCCTTCATCAGTTCAGTGACTACCAAGTTTTCAAAAACTTGACCGCGCGCAAAATGAAGGTTTAGATCGGTGGATTTTCGAATTCCTAGAAGGCTGCAAAGTACACCTGTGTCGTAGAAGTAAACTTTAGGTGTTTTCAAAATCCGTTTATTGAAATTCTGGTAATAGGGGGGTAGTCTGAAAGCCACAAAAGAAGCTTCCAATACGCCGAGCCAGGAATCGATGGTTTTGTTCGTTACGCCCAATTCATTCGCGAAATTATGCTGGTTGAAGAGTTGGCCAGCTCTTCCTGCCAGTAGCTGAATAAACTTCTGAAATGCAGCTAGGTCTTTAATGTTCAAAATTTGACGTACATCTCGTTCCAGATAAGTTTGTATGTAATTGGGGTAAAAGTCAGTGGGATCAATATCAAATTGGTATTTGCGTGGGTATCCTCCGCCTAATGCCAGTTCTTCCCAACGGTCAATTTTATAGTGAACTTTAAGTTCTTTCAAAGAGAAAGGCAATAACTGAAGTAAGGCAACCCTACCTGCCAGTGATTGGGTGATTTGGGAGGATAGCAGGAAGTTTTGAGATCCTGTGAGGAGGTATTCGCCAGGTTTATTTCTTTCGTCAGATAGGACTTGTAGGTAGGAAAAAAGTTCAGGAACCCATTGAATTTCGTCTAGGATAACTCCGTTTTGATAACTTTTTAAAAAGGCCAAAGGGTCTGATTTCGCAAATTCGCGGTATTCTGGAAGTTCTAAATTGACATAGGTAAAATCTGGCCTCAGCTGCTTTGCAAAGGTCGTTTTCCCAGATTGTCTTGGGCCAATAATTGCTA
Organism: Cyclobacteriaceae bacterium; assembly: GCA_947458795.1. Taxonomy (GTDB): domain Bacteria; phylum Bacteroidota; class Bacteroidia; order Cytophagales; family Cyclobacteriaceae; genus Algoriphagus. The sequence continues at coordinate 8,704 of CANHCD010000050.1, forward strand.
AGAAGGGAAATTTTGATAAAAGTAAGGCCGCTTTATCTTTTAGTAATCGATTAACGTAATCCATTTTTATGCAATTTAGGAATTCAATTCCTAAATTGCATAAAAATAACCAATATCCAAAACACCTTTTGATTTTCCACAAAAAAAGCCAGGGATCCCCGGCTTTGGATAGACTAGCTATTGACTAGCTATTTTTTTAAACATTAGCCAATGGAATTAAGGATTGAAGTTCCACTAGAAATCGGCTGTCGACGGTGGACACAAATGGTCAAAGGTTGACGGTCGACAGACCACAGTTAATTATGTTTATCAAATGAAAACCGTATTAAAATTTGGATTCTAAACTTGATTCCAAACGAATCGGCTGTCAACTATGGTCTGTAGACGGTTGACTTACTTCTTAACAATAGGCAGCACGATTCGGCTTTGGAATTTGCCTCCATGGTGGATGGAGTTGTTGGCTACAATACCCTTGGTTTCGTCGTAGTTATTACCTCCTGTATTCATGTTGCGGTCAAAGCGCGGGAAGTTGGAGCTGCTCACCTCAATGCGGATACGGTGTCCTTTTTCAAAGTAGTTGGAGGTACTCATCGGGGTCAATTGGATCTCATAGACCTGTCCTTTTTCCATCCATACTTCCTTCTCGTAGCCTTCACGGTAGCGCACCCGTTGGATGGTTTCGTCTAGGTTGTAGGCGGTGCCGTCCGGGTACACATCGATCAGTTTGATGGTTACGTCCGTGTCCTTCACGTCGGAAGATAAGTAGAGCACACTTTCAATAAATCCAGAAACTTCCACGCCGGCCTCCAAAGGATCTGTGGTGTAGACCAAAATGTCTTCACGAAGTTCGATCTCTTGCTGGTCCATGGCACCCCCTTGGATGGCATTGCCGGTACAGCAAACATTTCCTCCATTGGAGGTCACGGGATTCATGGGGTCGTAGCGGTAGTTGTCCTGGGCATTCGCTTTTGGAAGCTTGGCTACCAGTTTGCCATCCCCATTTCGGGTATTGGCTGCGCCTTTGGAATCCAAGAAGAAGGGGGTCATCACCGCTTCTTTGGGTGGCCAAACATTAGAAGATTGCCATACGTTTTTACCCATGGTGTAGTAGGTAACCTTGGGAAGTTTGGCGATGATGTCGTTGTCTTTTCCTACCAGCCAGCGGTCAAACCATGCTGTAATCACTTCGTCGTATTTCCAGCGTGCATCTCCAACGCTACGCTGGCCGATCACCGTATTTTCGGTAGCTCGAGTAAAGGAGCAATGCAAGACTGGGGCGATGACCAAATATTGGTTGTCCCGAGCCATCTGGCTGATGGCATTCGTACGTGCGTGATTGTATAGCGCAATGTTGGGAGAGGAGGAGACGTCGTACCAGGACACAAACCACAAGCTTGGGGTGTCAAAAGGCATGTTGTCGTGGTAAAGTCCACCTTGATACCAGCGCGGATCATTTGGCTTTCGGATGATCATCTCCTCATAGATTCCTTTTGGACCATTTACATTTTTGATAATGTCCTGCACAGGAAGGTGAGCCAAGGCCTGCTTCCAGTCTACTTTGGGGTATTCTGGAGCCATGTCGTAGAAGCGCTCCAAGCGAAGCAAATCTTCTTGCCCAATTCCCGCTTGAAGTCTTGGGGCTAGGGGATCGTGTTGGGTACTGTATAGCCAAGAAGTGAAGAGCATCTGTCCTGCACCCCCTCGGTACCAGTTCCCTTGCTCGGTAAACTTGCCAATTCTACCCACTCCAGCGCCATAGGCTTGCGGTACGAGGGCAGCGAGTGC
>CANHCD010000051.1 GCA_947458795.1 Cyclobacteriaceae bacterium
ATTTTATTCGTTTGGGCATGACTTCCACTCCATAGGAGAAGGTAGATGCAAAAGAGAAGTACCGTTTTTTTCATTGCAGAAAAAGTTTACTTCCTAAACTACGGATTTCTCTGCTACATTTAAATCCCTTTTTGAGGAAAGCGTGAATTTTCTATGCCAAACAAGACCTTGAGTAGGCTAGAAACCTAGCTTTTTAAGTGGCCCCAAATTAAGTAGGGGGTAAATAAAAATTAAAGTTCAAGTTGATTGACTACAGGATGGGCATACATCTGTAGGAAATTTTCCACCTCCAAGGGATTTTTTTGATTTACTTTTTGGGAAAGGCGTTTTTCAAAACTCGCTTTTTCTACTTCGGTGTACTGAGATGCAAATTGACTTTTCTGCTGCAATAGATCGTAGGCGATGTAATTGCTCGGCCAGAGTTTGTATCCTTTCCAAATTTCCCGATCGATAAGATCGCTAAGCTTGCTCAACTTTTCATTTTGGGGGAGGTCCTCTTTTTTGAGTTGACGGACCTCTTCGGTCAAAATTTTATTGACTTGAATATGTATGCGCTTTTTGGACCCCATAATACCGCTCAGCAGGGTAATGAAGTCCTCATTTTCTCCTTTCACATATATTTCTTCCTTTGATTTCGCGATCAATTCAGGAATTTTTAAGGAGTCGGTTGGATCGTATTCGTAGGAGATGGACACTGGGACAAGCTGTATTTTGTCGAAAAACCCAAAGGGATTGCTGCCTTTTTCAGCCAGGGTGAGCATTTTCAATACTCCTTTCTGGGTAAGGTCATTTCCATCCTTGGTCCTGCCTTCCCGCTGGGCAGTCCAGACGGATCTATTTTCGCGAAGGAGTGATTTGTGTATGAATTGGGATACGAGGAGGGAACTTTCCAATAAAGCCCTCCCTGTCACCCCTCTTTTAATAGCAAAATTGCGGTTTAGCCTAGATAAGATTTGAAGAAAAGGCTTTTTGATCAGGTTATCTCCGATGGCAGAAGTGGTCATCACCAAACCATTTTCATACAAGCTGGCATTGAGCAGAGAGGTGTCAAGGATGATATCCCGGTGGTTGGAAATAAAAAGATAGGCCGTATTGGGTTCCAATTGCTCAAAACCTCCCAGTGTCAATCCTTCGGAACTCATTTCCAAAACTTTCTTGACGGCGGGATAGATAAAGTTGATTTGAAAATCCCGCAAAGAATGGGTGTGCTTCATCCGCTCTTTCCAAGACTTACTTTGATCCTCTGGAAAGGTAAACTGCATCATGGCATCCAGCATTGTGTCGTCCACAATCTCTCGGATAGCAGCATTTACCTCTGCGTCATAAAAGGGGCGGATTGAATCGAACTGGGACATGGTTGAATAGGCTTAAACTTAGCGCGTAAAGTTAGTTTAAATTTTGAAGGGGATTAAAATTTGAAGAGCGCGCTTCTGGATTGGTTTACCGCTTCAAGGATTTGGATAAAAAGAAAAATTGTACCGGTAAAGCTTCGGTCCAATAGTTCCAAGTATGTGCACCGGGTCTTTCAATGTATTCGTGAGCGACTTTCTTTTCCATCAAAAGCGAATGCATCTGGCGATTGGTCTCGATCAAAAAGTCATCCACCCCACAATCAATAATCAAGGAAATCTTTTGGTTTTTAAGTTGATCTACAAGGCCTACAGCGGTGTAAGGATTGAAAAGTGGTCCTTGGTAATTGATTGCTCCAAGCATTTCAATTTGCCCCTTTTTTCTTAGGCTTCTAAAGTCTTCACCAACTTTCCAAAGGTCAGTATCAATGTTCATTACCCCACTCATGCTTCCCGCTGCAATAAATAGGGTAGGGTGCTTGGCAGCTAGCGTAATCGCACCATGACCTCCCATGGACAAGCCAGTGATGGCTCGAGATTCTTTTTGAGCAAGTGTTCGGTAATTTTTGTCGATGAAAGGGATCAATTCTTGGATCATGTAGGTTTCGTAGCGAACCGAATCGAGCAATGGGCTATCGTAGTAATAGCTTGCTGGACCTACTCCAGGTGTGACTATCAACACCTTATGCTCTTCTGCTAGTTGGTTTACAATCCCTTTTTCAGTGACTTTTTGATGCCAATCTGAAAAGGCTCCTGAACCCCCATGGAGGAGGTAGACTACAGGGTAGCGGCTCTCTCCTTTTTCATAGCCAGAAGGGAAGGCGATAGCAGCCTTCAGCGTTTTTTTCATGGATGGACTGTAGACGGCTATGGTGTCAACTCTCCCTTGAGCAACTAGTACGGAAGGGAAAAGGAGAAGTAAAAGGAATAGGTTTTTCATGAGCTGAGGCTGGTTTGGATTTCCTGTAAGATTGAAATTTGATTTCAATCTTCAAAACTAAATCAATATTGGTGGTTCCTAAATTATTTGGTGGCGTTCTATTTCAAAAATAGACACGTTTTGGCTGCATTTTGTATATATTCAAGAGGTCTATGTGGACTTTCTTCTTTTGGCGAATTGGGATTAGGCTTTTCGTTTTTTTAGAATTTGAACCAATATGCCTACGAGTCGCTTGAATTTTTCTTAACTTATCACTAATCTTTTTTTGATTTTCCAATGAAATCAGTTCAACAAGCAGCCTACGCACTTTTAGCCTTAGTTTTGGGTGCATTAGTAGCCAAAGAAGGATCCTTTATTTTTGTTCCGCTGGTGTGGGGAATATTTTTTGCCTTTGCATTGTACCCGATATCCTCTTGGTTTGAACGTAAAAGATTTCCACGAGGGCTTGCAGTATTCCTAAGTATCCTAGGCGTCTCTATCCTTGCTTTTGGAGTTTTTTACCTTTTGTTGAACCAAGTGTTTGGGTTGATTCGAGAAATCCCAGAGATAGAAGCCAATATTTCGGGGAAAATGGCCCGCTATTCCGAGGAACTCAACCTCTTCTTCGGTGAGGATTGGATCAATTCAAGTACTGTACCTAGTCTAGATTCATTAGTGAGTTCAATTGACTTTAATGAGACCCTTTTTGCAACAGGAAAGTCACTTACTTTGATTGGGATTGTACCTTTGTACACTTTTTTATTACTCTATTACAAGGACTTTTTTGCTGAATTTCTGGTGAGGTATTCCTCCAAAAATCAGCAAACTGTCCTTCATTGGGTCAACGATTCAGGGCTAGTAATTCAGGATTATTTGGTTGGAATGATTCGTGTGGCAGGAATTGTAACCTTCTTATCGGGTCTGTTTTTTTATTCAATAGGGGTTGAATTCTTTATTTTGTTTGCGGTGTTTATTGCCCTGATGAATTTGATTCCATTTGTAGGGGTTTTCCTTTCTTCTGTATTTGCAATTCTCTACGTTTTTTTGACCACGGACTCCTTGATTTACCCTATGCTCACGTTTGTGTGTTTGTGGGGGATTCAACTCTTGGAGAATAACCTAATTACGCCGATGGTGGTAGGATCAAAGGTGAAAGTAAATGCCCTTGCTGTGATCATCTCTATTTTAATTGGAGGCTGGCTTTGGGGAATTTCTGGAATGATCTTGTTTATTCCGCTGGTTGGGATTTTAAAAATCACGCTTGAAAAAAGTGCAAGCCTGCAGGCCTTTGGCTTTTTGTTGAGTGACGACGTGCAAGTCAATGAAGATTCAGAAAACTTCTGGAAAGTCTTGAGGAAGAAATTTAGTAAGACAAAAAAGTAAATCAAAAAATAAGTCGGGGTGGCAGGATTCGAACCTACGACCTCCACATCCCAAATGTGGCGCGATACCGGGCTACGCTACACCCCGAACTTTTTTTATAGATTCAACTAGCCGTTGCTAATTGAGGATTTTTTGTTTTTTTTCAATAAGGGATTTGAACCTGGGACCTTCCCGCACTGCTGCGGGACGCGATACCGGGCTACGCTACACCCCGAACTTTTTTTATAGATTCAACTAGCCGTTGCTAATTGAGTGTTTTTTATTTTCTTTAATTAAGGGATTCGAACCTGGGACCTTCCCGCACTGCTGCGGGACGCGATACCGGGCTACGCTACACCCCGAACTTGAACTAAAGATCTTTCTCCTTAGCGAGGTGCAAACATAGCCAAAAATACTTTCCAAAGTACCATCTATACCCATGATTTCTTATCAAGTTGAATTATCCCTAGAATTAATCGAATTTCAATCCATCCTAGAAGATTCTGGCTTGTCTGCTAGACGGCCTATGGAAGACCCTCAACTTCTAGAACGAATGCTTTTAGGATCAAACCTGCTCATTACAGCAAGATCGGAGGGGCAATTGGTGGGCTTTCTTCGTGGATTATCTGATTTCTGTTACCGCAGCTTTATTGCTGACTTGGCGGTGGCGCATTCCTATCAACGCAAAGGAATTGGCCGGCAGTTGATCCAAGTGGCCCGGAACCAAGCTCCTGATGCACGTCTTATCCTCTTTTCAGCGGAAGATGCATCGCCCTTTTATGAAAAATTGGGCTTTCATTTACACGAACGATGCTATCAGTTGAAGGCCGGAGAAGAACTTCTCTAGCAATTCTCCTAACTTGCTCATTGGCAGCCTAGACCAAGACATCAATGCGATGAAGGAAGGTAAAAAATTGGAACAATAAATTTCGCTCTAACCAATTGGGATGGTTTACTTATCCTTAAAGGTATTTAGATTAGATAGTTCAAGATAAAACCCAATACATTTCACCAAATACTAGTTACAAACACATGAAAAAACACATTTTCCTGCTATTCCTATTCCTTTCAGGACTAAGTATGGCTCAAACTACCAAAGAGGCTTCTACCATTGTTTTACCCAAGGGCGAAGTAGCCAAGTCCAAACAATCCGTCACCTTGGATGGGAAGGTAATTCCTCTTTCAGCGGAGGCAGGTACGCTCCAACTGAAAGATGAGAACAACAAGCCGATAGCGCTTTATGGCTACACGGCTTATTTCAAGGATAACCCTGAGAAAAATCGGCCGATTGTATTTGCTTACAATGGAGGTCCTGGATCTTCTTCGTACTGGTTGCACATGGGTGTAATGGGTCCTAAGCGAATTGTAGTGGATGATCCAAATTACAATGCTGCCGCTCCTTACGAACTGACAAACAACGAGTTTTCTATCCTGGATGTGGCCGATGTGGTGATGATGGATCCGGTAGGAACAGGTTTGAGTGTACCGATTGGCGATTCTAAAGGTGCTGACTTCTGGGGTGTGGACCAGGATATTCGCAGCACCAGCTTGTTTATCATGCAATTTTTGAAGGAGCATGGACGCCTCAATTCACCCAAATACATTTTGGGAGAGAGCTACGGTACTTTTCGAAATGCAGGGGTGATGAACTACTTGCTAGACAAGGGCTATGCCTTGAATGGGGTCATCATGGTGTCGGCTGTGTTTGACCTACGCACCTTGTTTTTTGCGCCTAACGAGGACTTACCTTACATCGTTTACTTGCCTACGGTAGCAGCGACCAGCTGGTACCATAAAAAAGTGGCCAACCCAGGAAGCAACCTTCCTGCCTTCGTACAGCAGGTTCGTGACTTCGTGGAAAAAGAATATGCCCCAGCCTTGTTTAAGGGAAACCGAATTACTGCTGCAGAGAAGTCTTCCATTGCAAAGAAATTGGAAGGATTTACCGGAATTACTTCAGCCGTTTGGGAGCGAGCAGATCTCCGAATCACTCCTGGCGAATACTACCAGGAACTGCTACGAGGAGAAGGGATGACAGTAGGGCGATTGGATTCCCGTTACAAGGGGATCAACTTGGATCCCATGGCCATGTCCGCCTTTACAGATCCGCAAAGTGATGCCATTTCACCAGCCTACACCATGGGCTTCTTGGATTATTACCATGGAAGCTTGGGCGTGAGCAAGGACCTGAGCTATGCGACTTCTGCCTATGCTAAAGAAGGATTTAAGTGGGATTGGAAGCACCAAGGAAATAATTTCTGGGGAGCAGATGCTGCCGTGACCACCGTGCCGGACATGGCGGAAGCCTTGAGTAAGGACCCACACGTGGAGATCTTGATCATGAATGGCTACTACGACCTGGCAACAGTCTTTCATGGCGTGGAGCATTCCATCGCTCACATGGGATTGCCAAGTTCGGCTACAGATCGAATCAAGATGACCTACTACGAAGCAGGTCACATGATGTATACACACCTGCCATCAGCAGCCCAATTCCGTCAGGATCTGAAGTCCTTTATCCAGAGTACAGTAAGCAAATAAAATCACAGCGCCCAACTTTTGAATTCAAGTAAATTCAAGAGTTGGGCCTTGTTAATTTTGCTGACTAAAGACGTATTTGAGCAGAATAGTTTTTTCCTGGAGTTCCATTTTTCAGGTCGAGTTAATTAATCAATTGAATTTTTGACCTTGGATTAACTTCTTCGTAAAACCGAATTTTTTTTATTGCTTGTCCCGCAGTAATGGGATTCGGTGCTAGAAAGTAGTTTCCATCCCCTAAATCCCCAACTTCACCAAGCAAGAAAACGTTACCTGTACCACCCAAAATAATCATAACCCAATTGCTCACCTCAAGAATAACACGTATATTTAAGTATTAATTTACACGTATATGTCAACCAAACTCACGCTTACCGTAGAAAAAGAGGTCATAGAATCTGCAAAAGTATACGCAAAGCAAAATGGCAGAAGTTTGTCAGGGCTTATTGAGAACTATTTGAAAGCTCTCGTCCAAAAGGAAGCTCCCCACGAGGATTTTTCCCCGAAAGTGAAAGAATTAATGGGCTCAATTAAACTTCCCAAAGACTTTGATTACAAGAAGGAATTGTCAGAAGCAATTTCTAAAAAACATGCCCAATGATTCATTTATTTTTGGACACGAATATCGTAATTGACTTTTTAACAGATCGTAAGCCCTTCTCTTCCTTGGCTGGAAGACTTTTTGATTATTCAGAAAAAGGAGAAGTCAACTTGTATTTGTCTGCTATTTCTTACAATAACATCTACTATGTGGTCAGAAAAGTCAGCTCACATAAAGAGACGATTCGAATACTCAGTAGATTGCTTGAGATGACTGAAGTTATTGATTTGACATCAGGCAGTATAAAGGAATCATTAAATTCAGATTTCAATGATTTTGAAGATGCGCTGCAATATTTCAGTGCTAAATTGAACCCGAATATTAGCGGAATCGTAACTAGAAATGGCGTAGATTTTAAGCACAGTACTATTGCAATTTTTACTCCGGAAGAAGCCATTAAGTTTGTAGAAAGTGCCAATCAGTAGCTACCAATGACCGACATTGAAAAAACGGGAACTGTGGGGAGAACGACATAAGCCCTTTTAAAAAGACAGAAAGAGAGCGATTTATCGCTTTTTTCTATGCATGAGAAATAATAAGCGATAAATAGTAGCGCGTATAAGTGAATTCTCTTCAACCCTGACGAACACAGTCTTTCAATGATAATGCAAAAAGAAATAAAGACGAATTGTGATGTTCCTGCACTTTGGCTAGAGCATAAAAACGAGTTGAGAAGTTTTATTTTAAAAAGAGTGAAAGATCAAGACTTGACAAATGATGTTTTGCAAGAGGTTTTAATGAAAGTTTACAGTTTTTGTATTTCAAAATCAGGGGTTAGGAATGTTAGAAGTTGGCTTTTTCAAATTGCCCAAAATACCATAACCGACCATTATCGCAAGCAATCAAAATTTACCAACTTAGATAACCTGGCTGATATTGAAAACGAAGACCAGAAAATAGCTTTTAGCGAAGCTGCAAATTACATCTTGCCAATGCTTGACTTCTTGCCTAAAGAATATGCTATCCCTTTAAAGTTTGCCGACATTGATAATATGAAACAGGCAGACATTGCCAAAAAACTAAACCTCAGTCTACCTGCTACAAAATCAAGAATACAAAGAGCAAGACAATTGCTAAAAGCAGAATTTATTACTTGTTGCCATTTTGAAACGGACAGAAAAGGCAATCTGATTTCCTTTGAAATTAAAGACAGTTGTGAGCCGTTGCAACAAGTGAAAAGAGAGTTACAAAAATAGTTTGCATCTTATTGATACCCTCAGCGTCTTGATTGTGAATTAAAAATCATTCACAATTAATAAATAGAAAAATGAAAAGATTTCAAGTTCCCGTAAGCCTGAAAAACCTGGATGAAAGCATTGAATTTTACAACGCTTTAGTTAACACACAGCCAACAGTAGTGAAAGCAGACCATGCAAAATGGATGTTGAAAGACCCAAGAATTATCTGTGTTGGCAAGAATGCGGTATTGGGCAAAACAATGATGGTGATTTTGATTCTTTTCTTCCAAGTTATCAATTTCGGTTTTGCACAAAACAGCCAAGATCTGAGCAAGGAATTCATAAGTATCTCACCAATTGAAGACCATTATGAACGATTGGCAGCTCTATCGGCATCAGGAGACAATGTTGCTTTGGATAGCTTACGTTTCTCCTTAAAAGATTTTCGTAGAAGTGCTTATTTGAAACTGCGGACAGTATATCTACAAGTACCCACTTCCTTCTTCAAGATCAAGCCTTTCCCAGCCAACAGTTCTAATCAAACCAAAGCAGAAATAGCCTTCTTATTAGAGTTGCAAGCTAAACGCAGCCCCGAATTAATGGCAAAAACGGATGAAATGGCGAATATTTATTACGATCCATTTACCAATAACCCTACAAATGAAGATTTCCAAAGAAATGTCAGCAGCTTATTTCACATCGGAAAAGACTTAGGAAATTGGTACACGCCAGACAAATTGCCTGAGACCACTCGAGTGTTGCAAAACGTCATTCAAGATGCTACTTACTACTTTTTCAATCTAAAGGCAGACTTTGCCCGCCCACGACCTTATCATTTGAGTAAGGAAATAAAAAATCCGGAAGCACCTGGACATTCTGCCTACCCAAGCGGACACTCATCCGCTTCCTATGTCAATGCGTATTTATTGGCAGAAATGTTTCCTGAATTAAAAGACAAATTTTTAAGCAATGCCTACGATATGGCTTTTTCAAGGGAAATCAGAGGTGTGCATTATCCGAGTGATAGTAGAGCGGGGAAAACGTTTGCCCTTCAGTTTGTACAGCAAATCTTGAAAGAAAAATCTTTTCAAAGTGATTTTGAAAAAATGAAATCAGAACTTAAAGCTGCCTCCATAAAAAATGGAAATTAGAACAAGGGTGTATGTACCCCCTAAATCTGGACTGGCTAAAAGTTGTCAAAATGAACTATTTAAAACCAATCCAAATTTCCAGGAAGCCAGGGTTGAATAAATTTTAAACTCATTCGGTACTAAACTAAAAAAGGAGATCCAGATGGATCTCCTTTTTCTTTGTAAAAGTAGTTTGAATTACATCATACCACCCATTCCGCCGCCTCCCATTGGAGGCATAGCAGGACCTTCTTCCTTCACATCTGCTACCACACACTCGGTAGTCAAAAGCAAAGCTGCAATAGAAGCTGCATTTTCCAAAGCCAAACGCGTTACCTTGGTAGGGTCTATGACTCCCGCCTTGATTAGGTCTTCGTATTTGTCAGTTCTAGCGTTGTAACCAAAGTTTCCTTTGTTGTCGCGAATCTTGTTGACCACTACTGAAGGCTCGCCACCTGCGTTGCTTACGATAGTTCTCAATGGAGATTCGATAGCAATACGAATGATGTTGATTCCTGTGTCTTGGTCTTCGTTTGCACCTTTTAGGTTGTCAAGGGCAGAAGCAGCTCTGATAAGTGCTACACCACCACCTACTACTACACCTTCTTGAACTGCAGCTCTAGTTGCGTGCAAAGCATCGTCAACACGATCTTTCTTCTCTTTCATTTCAACTTCAGTAGCAGCTCCAATGTATAGGATCGCTACACCACCAGAAAGCTTTGCAAGTCTTTCCTGCAATTTCTCACGGTCATAGTCAGAAGTGGTTTTTTCGATTTGAGCTTTGATCTCAGCAATTCTGCCTTTGATAGCACCCTTATCACCAGCACCGTTTACCAAGGTCGTATTGTCCTTGTCGATGTTGATTTTCTCTGCTCTTCCAAGCATGTCTGGAGTCGCATTTTCTAGTTTGAAACCTCTTTCTTCAGAGATTACTGTTCCACCTGTGAGGATGGCGATATCTTCCAACATGGCTTTTCTTCGGTCACCGAAACCAGGAGCTTTTACAGCTGCTACTTTCAAGGCGCCTCTGATCTTGTTTACTACCAAGGTAGCAAGAGCCTCACCATCCACATCTTCAGCGATGATCAAAAGTGGCTTTCCAGACTGAGCTACTGGCTCAAGTACAGGAAGCAATTCCTTCATGGAAGAGATTTTCTTGTCGTAGATCAAGATGTA
>CANHCD010000052.1 GCA_947458795.1 Cyclobacteriaceae bacterium
TAACATATTCTTTAACCCCATAAGGGTTCACTCCGATGGCAGCAGCGAGTTGCGCCTCAGGAAGAGCACCTGCTCGATGCAGCAGTGCAATTCTAGAAAAATAGGAATATAGCAACGAAAAAATTGGGATAACGGGATGGTTTTTAGGATTTTGAATAAAATAATGGACAATCAGATTGGCCTTATTCACATCTCTATACCCAATTGCTTTGGTCAATTCAAAGTTGTTGTATTCTTTGTGAATGCCGATGTACTTCGAAATGTGATCTACGGTGAATCGAGTTGGCTCGGGAAAATTGATGAGCATTTTTCCCACCTCATTGGTCATTACTTCCAGGTTGTTGCCAATGGAGTCAGCTAGCAGCTGCCCTGCTTTCGTTTCAATTTGATAGCCTAAGTCCTTAAAATAGCTTTCAATCCACTCGTTAAGTTTCCAATCTTTAACTTTTTCAGCTTCAACAAATACTGCTTTTTTCTCAATTTCCTTTTTTAAGGTGCTCCTACCGTCCAGTTTTTTATGCTTGTAGGCAAACACCAAAATGGTGCTTGGCAAGGGATTGCTGAGGTAGCTAATCAATAATTTCTGAGCATCTTCTTTTCCGAGATCGGGAATATTCTGCGCCTCCTTTACCAAAACCAACTGTCGATCGGCCATCATCGGGAATTTGCGCGCATGGGAAAGTATGGTACTTACTGATGCTTCCTTGCCATAGAGCACGAGTTGATTGAATCCACGTTCAAATTCAGGAATGGCATTCTTCTCGATGTAGTCACTAATCAAGTCGATAAAATAAGGCTCATCGCCCTGCAAAAAGTAAATTGGGGCTATTTTATTCGCTTTTAAATCTTTTAAAACTACTTCAGGAAGGAGGGCCATATGGGAAATAACTCGTGCACCTAAAGATAATAGATGGCAGCAATCCATAGAGAATTTCTAAGCAAATAAACTTTAATCGATGATTCTAGGTTAATTTTGCAAGCCAATTGAAAGACGATGAATTTTGAAAAAGGAGTAGCGCTATACAAGGAAGGAAATTTTGATGCTGCATTGGAAGTCTTCCAAGAATTGAGTGGTAGTGAACAGGGGAATCCCCTCTTCCATCTCTTTCGGGGACGAACCCTAACTCGCTTGGGAAAAGGGGCTGAGGCCTTGGCAGATTTCGATATTTTGATTGAATTGGAACCTTACAATACAGATTTTTTAAGCGACCGCGGGGTGGTATTGCATTTATTGGGAAGAAATGAGGAAGCGCTTTCAGAACTCGATCGTGCTGCCAATTTAGATCCAAATAACCCCTATCGCTACAGCAGTAGAGCCTATTTAAAAGATCGTATTGGAGATTTTTTGGGAGCGATTGCAGATTATGAGAGGGCAATAGAACTGGACCCTGAGGATGCTGTAGCCTTTAATAATTTAGGCTTGGTAGAAGAAAAAATGGGGAGAAAAGAAAAAGCAAAAGATTACTTCCAAAAAGCAGATAGTTTGAGTGGCTATCCTCCCAAAAAAGAAGTTGAAGTAGCTCAGGCTGAACTGCCAAATGAGGGCGAAAAATCAACCTCAAAAAGATCGATATCCAAGGCAGACACGACAAAATTGACCACCGGTCATTTCTTAGATGTGCTCAAAGGAATTTTTACCAAAGCCGAAGTAAGGCAGGAATTTTCGTCCTACATCAAGGGGTTATTTTCCAAAAGTCGCTAGGCACTTTTTATCACCCAGAGTGGTTTGGTGATAAAGTAAGACATCTTTCGAGATAGATTTTTGGAAAATAGTTGATCGAAAAATTCTTTCTTTTTGCTTAGCGTCACGAGGATATCCCCTTTTGCTAGTTGCAAGTAATTCTCAAGTCCAAGTGCCGGATCATCACGAAAGGCCTTCAAGACATAATTCACCAAATCATAAGAAATCGCCGGTTTCATTTCTTCAACCATGGTCTTATGAAGTGCTTTATCTATCACTCGAGATCTTGAAGAAACGTGAACTATATCGATCTCCGAATCGAAAAATGTCGCAAACTCGACCATTTTTTTTATGGCAGACTTATCTTCTTCAACATAGTCAGAGGCATATACTAATTTTTTAGGGCGTTTGAAAAAAGCTTTTCTTGGTACCACAAGAATATCTCTATCGGTTTGAATGACCATCTTACTAGATCGACTTCCAAAAACCTGTTTCTTAAACTGATTCATTCCCTCCGTACCAACAACAATCAAATTCGCATTGATTTTTTGAGAATAGGCGATGGTAGTTTGGACGATTGCCCCATCAGAAATTACCACTTCACAGCTTTGGAGACCATTGGGAATGCTTTCCTTTAGTACTGCATCCTGTAAACTGTTCAATTTTTGTTCTACAAATTCTTTTTGATAAGTGCCCTCCAAATCCAATGGAGCCAGGTTTTGGTAGTCTTGCTTATTTAAAACGTGAAAAACAATCAATTTAGCCTTGTACTTTTCTCCAATCTTCGCAGCATATTCAAGCGCATTCAATGCGCATTCTGAAAAGTCAATCGGACAAAGGATAGTGAATGGAGATGCCATAATGGATAGTTAGTAACCTACAGTTCGATTTACAAGATTTAGGAAAGGAAGGTCGGCTTTAAGCCGTTTATAATTCTCAATAATTTGAGGAGCGGCAGCCAATGGGTTGGTGACTGATGCAATATGTGGGGTCAATTGAATACGAGTTTCTTCCCAGAACGGGTGGGTCAAGGGCAAAGGCTCTACTTGATACACATCCAAAAGAGCCCCTGAAAGCATTCCTTCATTTAAGGCAATCAACAGATCTGTTTCATTTAAATGCTTTCCTCTCGCTACATTAATCAAATAGGTGCCTTTTGTACACTTTTTGAATAGCGAAAGATTCAAAACCCCCACGGTTTCAGGGGTAAGTGGAAGTAGACAAACCAGAACATTTACCTGTGAAAGGAATTCTTCCAGTTGATCTTTTTGAAAGTATGGGTAGCGGAAATCTTTTTTCTCTGAAAAGCCAAAACCAATAACATCAAATCCCAAACCAGCTAACTTGTCAAGTACATCCCCTCCTAAGGCTCCTACGCCCATCACTCCTACTTTGACTGGAAGCTCAGGATTGGTCATGTCCCAAACCTTGGCTTGTTGGTCATGGTAGTAACGAAGAAACTGCCTATGATAGTTCAATACTCCCATGATTACATAATTGGTCATGGACCAGGTCAGTTTCTGGTCTACAATTCGAACGATTGGAAGTTCATCCCCAACAGCAGGGTCCGATAAAATATGGTCAACTCCTGCACCTAGCGAGCTAATCAACTTTAAGTTGGGGAAATTTTTCAGGTAACCAGGAGTATGCTGCCAAAGCAAAGCCATTTCCACATCCTCTGGTCGATCAATATGTGGAAAGATTTGTAAATCTAGGGTTGGATGGTGGTGCTGAAGCGCTGCTATCCATGCCTTTGGATCTCTACCAGGACTAATAATGGCTATACTCATAATCTTGAAGCTAAGAAGCACCTAAAGTAGGTCATTCCTGTTGGGCAAAAAATTCCTTCATCAAATTCCTCTGCCTTTTTTAAGAAAAAAGAGAATATTCTAAGAACTTGCAAGTTCAAAATTAGGCCAGAAAAAAATGGGCCTGTCAACTAAACAAAACTCCTTCATTTACCCTCTACGGATATGACAACAAAAATTAACATTCTAATTCTGGCTTTTCTCTTTCTAAGCATTTCGAGCATTGCTCAGCAAATCCAAATGCCTCAGGCAAGCCCTAGCTCAAAAATCATTCAAAAAGTGGGACTAACGGATGTTACGGTCGACTTTAGCAGACCCAGCACAAAGGGGAGAAAAATATTTGGTGAACTAGTGCCCTTTGGACAAGTTTGGAGAACTGGTGCCAATGGAGCAACTATCCTTACCTTCTCCACTGAAGTAATCATCAGCGGAACAAAAGTACCAGCTGGTGCCTATGCACTTTATTCCATTCCAGGAAAATCTTCTTGGACCATGATCCTAAGCAAAAACACAAAACTGTGGGGAGCAATCGGATACGAAACCAAAGATGACATTCTTCGTTTTACAGCAACACCTGCTAAAACAAGCCGATTGTATGACTCCTTCGAAATTAGCTTCAATAAATTAACAGATTCTAGCGCGGATCTTTCCATCAAATGGGAAGAAACCAGAGTAGAATTTACGATTCAAACAGAGGTAGATCCAATTGTCATGGCAGACATCAAAAAGCAAGTAATTGATGCACAAAGCACAAATCCTGCTTTGCTCTACCAGGCTGCGAATTACTATTTCACAAGTAACAAGGACCTGAATCAAGCCTACACTTGGATCAAACAATCTACAGCAAGTGATCCAAAGTATTGGACCTTACACCTTCAAGCCAAAATCGAAATGAGCCTTGGCAAAAAGACAGAAGCCTTAGAGTCCGCAACAAAATCAAAGAAGCTGGCTGAAGAGGGCAAAAACTTGGATTATGTGGGGTTGAACGATCGCTTAATTAAGTCAATCAAGTAAGCAATAGGATTATCCGCAATCATGCCAGTAGCACAGCTCAGCTATTTAAAACTGCGGATAATCGTTGACAGCTGACTGTCCACGGTCCACAGCTCACCTATTTGAACCTCAAACCTTCTTTTCTCTGGTTAGTGGTGAAAAAGCGGAGAATCAGATAAACAAAAAAGAAGCCTTCGAAAATTCGAAGGCTTCTTTTTTAAATCCATTTAAATTTTTACTCTGTATTTATTCTTTAATACTGCTACTTCCTACAAAGAGCTGAAGAATTAAACCAAACAAAACCACAGCAAGGCAACCGATGGCATTGTACCAGAGGAACCCAATGTTCCACTCAAAGCCCATTAGTCCTTTGCCATTGAAGAAGTGAACCACCAAAATCAGCGCCTGAGAACCGATTGCTGCTATAAAGACAGCCTTCCCTTTGATCCATTTCACAAAAAATCCCACAATAAAAATACCCAAGATCGTTCCATAAAATAAGGAACCCAGCAGGTTTACCGCTTGAATCAGGTTTTCAAATAAAGAAGCATAGGTAGCAAAAAGTATTGCACCAAAACCCCAGAATGCGGTAAACAACTTGGAGGAACGCACGTAATGGCTATCACTTGCCTCCTTACGAATAGAGCGCTTGTACAAGTCCACGGTGGTCGTGCTCCCCAAGGCATTCAGCTCTGAGGAGGAGGAGGACATCGCCGCTGTGAAAATTACAGCAAATAACAAGCCCACTACACCCGGCGGAAGGTAATCCATCACAAAGCGCATAAATACATAATCCGTATCCCTCGTTTCGGCTTCAGGATCGTGCGTAAGTAGCAGGGACTTTACTTCAGTTCGAATCTCTTGTTGGCCTTCTTTCAAGCTTTTTAAGGTACCAGTCAATCCTGCTACAGTAGCCTCCTCCTCTTGATCCATTGCAGTGAGCAATTGAGAATAAACAACCTTGGAGGAATCAAAATTAGCTTGAAAGGCCCCCTCTAGTCGTGCTAATTCGGGAGCATGGCTACTTTTTCGAAGTGACTCAGTTTGTACTTGATTGAAATGAATTGGAGGAGTAATAAATTGATAAAAAACAAAAACCAACACCCCAATAAATAGAATAAGGAACTGCATGGGGATCTTCAAAAATCCATTCATCAGCAAGCCCATTCGGCTTTGAGTCAATGTTTGCCCAGAAAGGTAACGTTGGACCTGACTTTGGTCTGTACCGAAGTAACTTAAAAACAAAAATACAGCTGCAGTCATCCCAGACCAGATCGAATAGCGGTCTTCCCAATTAAAATCAAAGTTGACCACGTTTAGCTTGTCCATCTTTCCAGCTACGCGAAGTGCTTCGGGCATGGATATTGGCAACAGCTGGATGACCATTATCCCTGCCAAAACCATCCCTCCCATCATCACCGCCATTTGTTGCTTTTGGGTAATGGATACTGCCTCTGTCCCTCCAGAAACGGTATATAAAATGACAAGCACCCCAATGAAAATGTTCGTCCAGGTCAAATTCCAGCCGAGCAACGTAGACAAAATAATTGCAGGTGCATAGATGGTAATTCCAGCTGCCAAACCACGCTGCACGATAAATAAGAGCGCAGTCAGGGTTCTTGTTTTGAGGTCAAATCTGCTTTCAAGGTACTCATAGGCCGTATATACCTTCAACTTGTAGTAAATAGGTACGAAGGCAATCGAAATGATAATCATGGCCAGGGGTAGGCCAAAGTAAAACTGGATAAAACGCATCCCGTCTTCGTATGCCTGTCCAGGAGTACTCAAAAAGGTGATAGCAGAAGCCTGCGTCGCCATAATGGATAAGCCTATCGTCCACCAATTAGCCGTATTCCCTTTGAGGTAGGTTTCCAAACTTTGCTTGCCGCGAGTTTTATAAACCCCATAAACGGATATAAAAAGCAGGGTCAAAAATAGCACCAACCAATCTAGTGTACTCATGAATATGCGATTGTTAAGCCATACATTAATCCAATCATTACAACCAAGCTGACCATCAAAGCGATATACAGTTTGGTCCAAGGAATCTCTTTCTCTTCCATCTTATTGCTCTATCAAGTTGATCACTAATTTGATCGCTCCAGGTACTCCTGCAGGTAATTGCCTGAAAAAAGATAGCCCAGTGTACACATACGTTCCATCCCCTACCTTAGCAGTAATCAAAGCGCCCTTAATTGCTGCTTCTCCTGGATCCTGTAGCGTCAAGGGACTTTGGTACCGATCATCTACTTTGGAGGCAAAATAAAGCCCTCGTTCCTGTACCCAACCCTCAAAATCCTTTTGTTGTATCTTATTTGGACTGCTAAGCAGGCTACTCGCCCAATCCCCATCCACAGGTGAACCTTCTACTGTAACACGGTCACGGCCAATCTCAAAGGGATAAGGGCCCAACTGGGAAGTTACCAATGGACTGCTCGTATTGTACTGCAGAATTAAGTTGCCACCAGCCTTCACGTAATCCATTAGGACTGGCTGTTTGCTCGTTAAGAATTCTTTCGTATTGTAGGCACGTATCCCCACTACTATGGCTTGGTACTGTTTCAACTCCTCCAATTCCAAATTGACTTCATCAAGGAAACTGACTTGATAGCCCAAAGCAGACAATACTTCTGGAACCTCGTCCCCAGCCCCTTCTAGATAGCCTACTTTTCCACCAGAAATCTTCCAGTCTTCTTGAATCAGTTGGATTTGTGCTGGACTAAAATAGGTCAAATTGGGGATATGGGGATAGGATATCCGATGGACAACTTGGTCAAATAGGCTACCGGAAGTACTCTTAAAGCGAGCTTTAATCTCCTTTCTTCCATTTTGTCCTCGAAGGAAGGTTACGGTATACCTACGCTGCTTTTGGGCAGGGAAATCTTCAACCTTTAACACCTTGAATTGATTGGAGTCTAAACCTTCAAATTCTATCGCCCCTTCAAGCAATTGATTTCTAAAGTTAACCTCTACGATCAAAGTTGGGTCCGCTCCTTCCACAAGAAACACCAATTCTTTCGATAGGGAAAGGTCTACCTCGGGTACCAGGGTAAATGGTTGCTTTACCTCCCCATCAATAGGATCATTGTACTTGTATTCCAAAGGGATCGCCATCGAAAAAGATTCCCCATCAACCGTAAAGGAAAGATCTCCTCCCACTTTAGGCAGTTCATAAGGAATTCCGATCTTTTGCTGGTTAGCTACCTGAAACAAGGCATTTTCTACGGGTTTTTGAAGCCAATAAGGCTGGGAAAGGGCTGCATTAGCTTGCAGTTGTAGCGGAATAGACATCCGAACTGGCTCGTTTCCAGCGGCATTTTTTCCTACGTAATTGGTTCCGTAGACCTGCAACGAAATATTCGAAACAATGGTCTTGGAAGGATTGGTGAATACTAGTTCGGTGGGCATTTGCTCACCTGGATAGCCCAGTTCTTTTCCTGCCAGAAACTCTATTTTCAAGCCCATCGTCTTAAAAATGAGCTGATCTAGCTTTTCCGCCTTTTCTTTGATCCAAGGAGCTGATGAATTTAGTGCCGCAATTGATTTCCTCAGCGCTAGCAGCTTAAGGATTTGCTGATCCGGCTGGCTGAAATTGAAGGCACGAATCAGCTCATCTAATGCGGTTTTCACTTCTTTACCTCCGGAAAACTGCTCCCATCGGCTAGCCAAATCTTCAAAAGGTGAGTTGCTATAGGCTTCTCCCCCAACTTGCTCCAAATAGTCCTTGGCCTTTCCAGTACCTGCCGTAGATCCAAAGCCCTGAGATTTGTGCATCGTACGGCTGTCAGCCGCAAGCTGATGGTAGGTTTTACCCAATAAGGGATCATAGCCCCCTACTTCCATTGCGTAGTAGCGCTTCCCAGCTTCTGGCTCAAACTCACCTCGGAAATTGTAGGCATTGAAAAAAATACGTTTTGCCTGCCAAGGTTTTACATACTTCAATTGATCTGGATAAGCTTTTGGGTCACCTGAAAGCGCAAAAGCTTCGTTGGCAAGGATAGCAGAGGTGGTATGATGACCATGGGTAATGCCCGGAGTAGTGTTGAACCGAGTAATGATGATGTCTGGTTGGAAACTACGAATTGCCCAGACGACATCGGCTAAGACCTTTTCTTTATCCCAATTTTGAAGGGTTTCCGTTGGGTCCTTGCTGTATCCAAAATCAAGAGCTCGGGTGAAATATTGCTTGCCTCCATCTACTTCCCTAGCCTTGATCAATTCCTGAGTTCGTATTTGCCCCAACTCAATTCCCAATTCCTTACCGATGAGGTTTTGTCCACCATCGCCTCTCGTGAGGCTCAAGTACCCCACTTCAGCATGCTCCCCATTGGCTAGGTAAGCGATCATGCGGGTATTTTCATCGTCTGGGTGTGCAGCTACGTACAATACCCGTTTGGTTTCCCGCAATTTCAGCAGCTGATGGTAGAGCTGAGAGGAAGAAAGGGACTGCCCAAAACTTAAGGAAGAGAGAAATGCAAAAGAAAAGAGGATCTGGAAAAAGGGTAAAATTCGTGGACGCATGGGTGTGGGATCAACTAAACGCAAACTAATTCAATTCATCACCAAATAAAATTGAATTTTGATGAATAGAGTAAAAAAAACAGGTCAAGTATCGGATTACAATTGAAAGCCAAAACCACAATTAAAAAAAAAAAAGGCCGGAAAATTCCGGCCTTCAAATTAGGTTGTCAAGTATTAATTCTCTTGCCAGTTGGCTCCAAGAATGGCAGAAATCTTTGCATTCATTGCATTCATTTCAGCTGTATTCTTCAAACGAGTATAGATTTGAAATAAGATAATCATGATATCTGTGTTGTCAGGCTTAATTTCCAACGCTTTAGTGAAGAAAGGAACAGCCATTTTGTACAATTCATCTGCCTGAGTACCCATCTCCTTAGATCTTTTCTCCCACTCTGCATCAGAAAGAGAGTTCAGTTCGGCTAGGATACCTCTTGATTTCTCCAACATAAGTGCTCCAGTGTAATAATTTCCTTCAAAGAATTTAGGATCTACTTCTACTGACTTCTTGTAATCCACTAATGCACCTTCAATGTCTCCACCTTGCTCTTTCAAATATCCAGATCTTAAGAGCAAACCAGGGTTATTTGGATCCTTTGCAAGTGCACTATTGATTTGAGTCATTGCTTCATCCATTTTATTGAGCTGTAGCAGCAACTGGATTTCATATTCCGCCAAAACCTTGTCGTTTGGATACTCCTTAAGAGCTTTAGTCACTAGTGCAAACGCAGCTTCTGGGTTTTTCTCTTCAGTACTTAAGATCTG
The DNA here is from genome assembly GCA_947458795.1 of Cyclobacteriaceae bacterium. Lineage (GTDB taxonomy): Bacteria > Bacteroidota > Bacteroidia > Cytophagales > Cyclobacteriaceae > Algoriphagus. The sequence continues at coordinate 9,766 of CANHCD010000052.1, forward strand.
CACCATAAAATAATACGCATTGGTCTTATTGTATGTTGGCAATTCAAACAGGTAGCCGAAATGTCTTTTCGCATCTTCGAAACGACCTAAATCATTGGCCAAGTAACCCGCATTGTAATGTATTGTAGAATCTGTTTTATCGATTTCTCCAGCAAGATTGAAGAACTCATAAGACATTTCCATATCATCTTCATTGTAGCGATTCAATGCCTTGTCAAAAGCAACATTCTTGAGCGTAATTAAAGAATAGGGTCTCAAATTGTCTGGAATGCCTGGCAATTCATCTGCATACACTGACTTTCCAACAGGAGATGTTTTGCTGTTTCCAGCCATTTCAAAGGTTTTGTTAAAAGTTGCCAAAGCTTGATTTCCAACTTTCACGGTCTCCATCGTATTCGAAGAATCCCTTCCAAAGATTTTGGTCTCGATTTGTGCTTTTACTAAGAAGGTGGCAGGATCACCA
>CANHCD010000053.1 GCA_947458795.1 Cyclobacteriaceae bacterium
CCCCTATTTTTGCACACTCGATGACCTATCGACACGATTTAGAGGAGTGGCAGAGTGGTCGATCGCGGCGGTCTTGAAAACCGTTGTACCGTGAGGTACCGGGGGTTCGAATCCCTCCTCCTCTGCATAGAAGTGAAAAACCCTTGTAAACATCAGATTTACAAGGGTTTTGCTTTTTAGTGAATTGACTAGGTGGTGGATAAATCTGGTGAAACATTCCCTTAGGGTATTCCACAAGGATTCAATCTGTGGTGGGGTTACCTAATGGATGTACTTACTTCTCTTTCAAATGGTCCCCCTTTTTTTTATCTACATATGATCAATCCAATCAAATCTCCAGACTACTTGTTCATTTGGGAAATATGGATATGAATTTGGATTTCTGATGAATCTTAAATTTTCACCTTCTCTAATTAGTTTGGCTTCTACTTCTCTTCTTCCGTTTGAGGAGTATAGTTTTGCTGTTACCGTATCCCCAATTATTGAACCAGTTATTGCATAAATTCCGCTGCCTTCAATAATATTACCATTTTCATCCCATTTACTGTAGCTGATAGATCCATCTATTTTATCAGCCGTCTGGTTTATTTCAATTTCCATTCGGGAGTCTTCTGTTATATCTCCTTCATTTGACCATTTCCCTTTAAAGTCAGCCAAAGGAATATCATTTTTTACTTTTCCTTGGAGCGAATCTTGATTTTCAGTAACTATTTCCACCTCATCTTGTAAGTTGGATTTTTGAGAACAAGAGCTGCTGATCCCGAAAAGAAAGGCAAGGCTTATGAGTTTAGTAATTGTTTTCATTTAAAACATTTCATTTAAAACTTGTATCAAGTCACTTTAACGAATGCATTTACAAAGTTACGTTTTGCTGAAGATGATGCTGTAGCCATATTATTGTATCTAGTAAGAATATGACCTTAGCGTTTCATTACCTTATTGAAGGTTAAGGGTAAGAGACTAATCATTTATTACTTCATCAGTTTAGTATTTATCAATTTCCTTTTTAAGTCTATCAGCCTCGTTTTCCCAGGACCTAATGTATTCTAATTGCTCTTGAATTTGTTGCTGTTTTTCAGATGCAGTCCTTAGTAACTGAAATTTCTGTATTTCATTAAGCTCGATTTCAGCCGCACGGAAATTCGTAATTGCTTGGTTGTATTCGGATTTTAATGCTTCAAGTTCTTGCTGTTGTATTTTGGCCTGTTGTACTTCTATCTGCCGAAGCATTTCTGCTTGTTGATTTAAATACAATAAAGTGCCAATACCTCCAACAACTAAAATTGCGATGATAACAATTATGAGGCTCGTATTTTTTTTCTTGAGACTTATGTCAACTGTTGACTTACTTTTTTCTATGATTTGTTTGTCCTCAATTGGATTGGGTATTTCAGGTTGATTTATATGTAAAGGTGGAGGAACACTTTTAAAAATCTCCTTAAGTTCTTCAATCTCAACTGCTGCTTTCCAATTGTCCTCTCCTTCAAACCAAACCATAGTTTCCCGTGTAATTTTGAGATCTCTCAACTCATCTAAAGTGAAAGGGCCTTGTTGCTGCTCGTCTTTATGAATGTGAAATTTTGACATTGCTAATTAATTTGGTTATTATTTTTTGTCGAAACCGATGCCTGGTTTAAGCAGAGAGATAATGTTTTCGAGCTTTAGATTTGGTTTAATTTAGAGACTAAAAATCAATCAATTATATGCTTCCCCAAATAAATCATGTTTATTCAGTTGGTAACATATGATTCATAATTTAAAGTACCACTGTATTTGCCACTATCCCCACTTTTGACAAAGCAACACCCTTTTTTTGTACTTGACTAACCCACCTACTTGCGCTTAAAACGTAGTTAGTACAACACCTTGTTAAGTGGATTTATTTTATTGGGAACATTTTAAAATTTTGGGCATCAAAATACTTGATTCGATTTGGAATGGTTTGCAAAATCGTCTCCTTCAGCGTTGAGCTAATCCGGTCAGATCGATATCGAAGCGCCATATACAAAAGATAAGTCTCAGCGATATCTTCTCTTTTAGGGTTATCACGAGCATACGTAGAGATGAAACTAGGATCTAAGTTTTGTGCATTGATCCAGCCTTTTGAAGCAGCATGATCTGCATCTAGTGAGGTATGAGCTGCTTCATGAACTAATGTTTCTTCCAATATCCCATCGTTTTCATAGAGTGTTGATTGACCAGTATGAATGAGGAGATTATTGTTTCCGCCACCAAAAGGATAAGTTCCCAGGTGAATCCATGAAGTTTTTACATCGCTTCTCAAAGCTGTTGGAAGTTTGCCGAATACCTCAGCATATTTTAAGGCTTGAGTTTCAGCATCTGCTACATTTTTGAATTCAGGGTTGATCTGAATTTCTATTGTCAGACCATCGGCATAGTTGGCATTGAAAATAAAAGGATTTACAGTGATCCAATCATTAACTCTTCGATCAAACATGGTCCTTTTAGCCTGACCAGCATAAGTAAGCGTTTTGAATGTGGATGGATCTGCACTTGTAATTATATCAGGATCTAAAAAAATAGTACCACTAAACGGAGGAGTTAGTTGAACCTTTGGAACAGTCGGTTCGGTTTCACTCTTACTACAAGAAACTAGAACAAGTAGTAGACCATACAACATTAAGTTTATGACTTGTTTCATAAGGTAGGCGAAGGTTTGTCTCGTTTATTTTTTAAAGGTCATCGAATTTACTGCGTGCTTATTGATTTCCACCACGAGATGCTTGTATTCTGCTAGTTCTATGGTGTTACGAATCTGCCTACAGTATTTTTTCGAGCTTATGGATCATATATAATCAAAGCTAAATCTACTTCAATGTATTTCAAAAAAAATGCTGTGCTCAAAGTTTCTGCATGCTGAAGCTAATGGGATGCAAACCCACAATTGCTATTCACTACTTGGTAAGGGCAAGGGGAAAGTAAGAAGTTAGAATCCCTCCTTTGTAGGATAGTCCAACTACCGAAAGTGCTTTTTAAATGGCAAATTTACTACAGCCAGAAGGATGGTCCATCCAAAGGAATGTCAATTCATAAATCCCTTAGAAAATTTATTTTCCATTTCCCATTATCAGGAATTCAACCCAAAGGACTATTGAATTATGTGATAAATGGCAAAGGCTTATTAAACAAGGGTATTGCCAAATCCAAAATAAATTCGAAAATTGCTTTGGAAGAAAAATTTTATAAATCGTAAAACTTTTCTTTATTCATTTATTGGATCTAAAATAAGCTTGCAACCAATAAAATTAGGTTACCTCTAACTAATTGGAGATTATATATCTTTTCTAGACGCAGGAAGACTGATACAAAAACTTGTTTGCAACCCCTACAAAACCAGAGTATAGCCAAGCAAAATTAGCATGAACCCACACCTTCTTTCTTCTGGTTACCTACTTTACAACCGCTACTCCATCCAGCAGACCCTAGGACAAGGAGGTTTTGGCATCACTTACCTTGCCTATGACCAAAAGTTGGAACAAGAAGTGTGTATCAAGGAACTTTTTATTTCGGGTAATAGCACGCGCGGTGCTAATATGACCGTTCAATCCCAAGGGAACTCCTCTTTTTCATTTGCAGAATTTGTCGACCGTTTTGTACAGGAGGCCAAGCAACTAGTACGCTTTCAGCATCCCAACATTGTTCGGGTAATTGATATTTTCCAAGAAAATGACACGGCCTATACCGTGATGGAGTATGTGAATGGGGAGACCTTAAAGCAGCGTGTTCAGCGTATAGGTGCACTAGAGGAAAAAGAAGCCAAGCAGCTGATCAACCAGCTTTTGGACGCTGTAGAGGCAGTTCATGCAAAGGGAATGCTCCACCGAGACATTAAGCCTGAAAATGTATTAATCAGCCCAGAAGGCCGTGTAGTTTTGATTGACTTTGGTTCTGCTAGGGAATTTGCTGAGGGTAAGGCTTCCCACCAGACCGTTCTAATTACCTCCGGTTATGCTCCTCCAGAGCAATACACAGACCATGCAAAAAGAGGTCCGTTCACTGATATTTATGCCCTTGGCGCAACGCTCTATTACCTGCTCACTGGCCAAAAACCACTCGCCTCTACTGATAGGAGTCTTGAAGAACTGGTTCCACCACAGCAGGTCAATTCCAAGCTAACAAGCACGATTTCAGGGGCGATTTTGAAAGCCATGGAACTTAAGCCTAGCAACCGATTTCAAGCGATTGGAGAATTGAGAGAAGCACTCAATCAGTCATCAAAGATCGATTTAGAAAAGTCGAGCGACGCCACACTAATTCAAGAAAAACCAAAGCAATCTCCAGATATCCAGAAACAAGTAGCGAGCCCAACTCTTATTCAAGGTATACCAAAAGGATCAAGTTTGGTAAAAGAGAAGCAGAATAGCCCCCCATCCCCAAAAAAAATAACAACTAAGGTCACTGGCAGTTCCGCTCCAAAAAAACGACTTATACTAGTGCTATCTTTATTTGGGCTTGCGCTACTTGCAGGTGGCTTGGTCTTCTGGTACGAAAACTCAAGTAATTCGGGTAGCTACTACTACCCAACCACTAGTTCATCCTCAGGATATGAAAGTGAGGAGTCGGTAGATTATGTAGCAGATTCTACCACTGCTGTAGCAGGAGATGGAGAAGGAGCAGTGTTTATCTGTGCTAACCTAGACAATGTACCTGCTTTTTATGCCAACGATGGGGAATGTGATTGCGACGACTGTACGGATGAATATGCTTTCCAATGTCCAGAGGGAAAATACATTTTAAGTAACTATTTAAATGATGGGGACTGGGATTGTGCCAATGGTGAAGATGAAAATCAAGGTGATGTGGTGATCTGCAAAGGAGGGAAGGTAATTCTAAGTGCATTTCTGAATGATGGCGATTGCGATTGCGAGGATTGTGGGGATGAATCCTAAAAATAGGTCAAGTATTTAGTAGGGATCCTGCTACTATTCAAAAAGAGTGAGTTCAAAAACTTATAAGTAATTAACCATAAACCCACCCAGATCATGATTGGATTATTAATTATCTATTTTGCAGTAATAGTATTACTTCTTGCCTCCATGTGGGCAGTTTTCGCAAAGGCAGGAAAACCAGGTTGGACTGCCTTAATCCCAATTTACAACCTTATCATCTTGTTGGAGATAGTAGGCAAACCTTGGTGGTGGCTATTTCTGATGTTGATTCCGCTAGTAAATGTGGTTTTTGCCATTTGGACTTACAACCTTCTGTCCAAGAGCTTTGGAAAATCAGAGGGATTTACCGTTGGACTACTTCTCCTAAGCTTTATCTTCTTACCCATATTGGCCTTTGGAGAAGCACAATATAAAGGTCCTGCTGGAAGTTAACTCGTTAGTTTGATCACTTAAAAAAAAATGCTTCAGTCTCCTGAAGCATTTTTTTATGTCGTCTTTCCTGTTTTCCTATCTAGGAATTCAATCCGTGCTATTTCACTTTAGTTAGCGGAATTTTATTCAGGTTGACCCCGTAAATCACAGGGATCTGTTCGTTTGAAGTATGACTGGATACTTTGTTTTTGGTATACATAAACAACTCTCCAGCGGTCACGTACTTATCTTGATTTAGATCAGCAAGACCCTGCATCCCTCGAATTAAATGATAGCTAAAAACCCCCTGTTCAAGGCTCCCCATTTCTAAAGAAGTCTGATTGGGTTTGGAGGACATGATCACGGCCAAGCGTGAATCGTATAGGTCTTGGGTACTGGAAACGGAGGTTTCATTGGCTGTTCCAATACTCCCCGAGAAACAAGCATCTGCAACCACCAATCTAAATTTGGCTGCTGTATTTTTAAAATAATTCTTCAAGTCGGAATGTTTCAAGCCAACAGAATGATTGTAAGGAACAAACTCCCCTACACTTCCATGTCCAGAAAAGTAGAAAATAATAAAATCATTGGCTGAGGAAGTTCTGAAAACGTCCGAAAGGGCTGCATTGATATTGCTTAAGGTGGCCCTCTCATTGAGTAGCAACACTGTTTTACCTGCAGCCACCTCCATAGGCATCGCAGATTTTAGGTGGTTGTAAAACAATTGCGCATCTCGATCCGAATAGTTCAAATCCAAATTAGTCCCTTGGTAATCTGATATCCCAACCACCACCGCAAAAACTCTAGGCCGAAGTATTTTTTGGGAAATTGAGCCCTTATTTAGTGTGGAATCAGCCGAAAGGACCTGGGTAGAATCAATCGATCCCAGTTCATCCGCAACTCCAATGCTGGGCTTGCCATTTTCCCAATACCCTTCAATGAGTTCCCCGGTGTGCTTTTTAAAGGATCCGTACCCATTGAATAAATTTTTCGAAAAGGTTCCCGTATAGGCATCTCCATTCTTGAAAGAAAATTTTCCATATGATTTGGCATCCTCTATATAAAAACCTTCGTAAAGTTCTCCATTGGCATAGCGATAGGTAGCCAAGCCATCTCTGCTGGCTCCTTTAAAGGCTCCTTCATACCGATCTCCATTAGGGTAACTGTAGACCCCTTTTAATTTCTGCCCACTTTGAAAAGTTCCTACAAATTTACTACCGTCAGGGTATTTTTTTTCACCGTTACCAGATACACAGTCTCCTTTGATACATTGGGCCATGGCGCTAGAAGACATGTATGCGAAGGCGCAAATAAGTAGTAGTTTTTTCATTTTTTTGATTTATAAAAATACATCAATAATCTCCTAGGTGTTTTCTTGAATAAACGTGTCGAGCGCCAAGGTGGCAGAATTGCTATTAAACCATTCCAGTGTTTTCTCTTCTCCTTCTTTATCCTGATAGGTTAATTGTAATTTTTTATCTTTTACATGATAGAAAGAGGAGAATATGGTGGGGTTCGCCTTGTCATTTTCAAAGCAAAAGCCCATTTTTTCACCTACTAAAATGCTTACAAAGAGGTAAAGACGTTTGAATTGACACCTGTAAATCAAGAACCCATTATCCCCCTTGCCCCATACCGTATCGTCATAATAAACTAATGCATTTCCTTCATTGAAAAAATCTGCATTAAACTGACCAATAAAGTTTTTTAGTTTGTTGGCAGGAAGATTATCACTTAAGAATACTTTTTCCTTACCGACTAGATCTGAAAAATATTCTTCAATGGTTTCATCATTAATATCAGGATAAGTTGATTCTGAAGAACTCTGAATATCCCAATCCTTGGTTTCCTCATTCCACACAAATGGCTCATCTTCCCATATATCGGTATAAATGTAATCGAACCTAGGAGGGATTATCCAATTGCCGGAAGTATCTACAAATCCAAATTTATTGTTTTCAGATACCTTATAGATTTGATCTCCAATAACGGAATCAATAATAAAAGTAGGATGAATAATCCATTTGCCTTTTTTATCTAAAACTCCATATTTTGAATCTTTTTCAACTAGGTAGCTCTGGTCTCCAAACTTACTGCAAGAACTCGTTTCAAAAGGAGTTTGAAAAACCCAATTCCCTTTTCGATCGATTAATCCGGATTTTTCATCCCTAGTGGCTAAACAAAGGTCAGAAACACGAAAAGAATAAAGCTTATCGAAGACTGGTTGAATAAGCCAATTCCCTTGTCGATCGATAAACCCTTCTTTTTCATTAATTACAGCACGACAGAAGCCCTCTTCATCAAAATCACTAAGGCCGTCAAACTTCGGCTGGATTACCCAATTACCTTTTCGGTCAATAACCCCCGTATTTTCATTGAGTACTGCATTGCAGTAACCATAATCATCAAAACCTCCACTATAAAAGCCACAACTTTCAAACATGGGTTGAATTAACCAATTCCCTTTTCTATCGATAAAACCAACTTTTTCATTAAGAGTTACTTTACAATAACCCATACTATCAAAACCAGAAGCATCTTCAAAAAATGGCTGAATAACCCAATTCCCTTTTCGATCAATAAAACCCCACTTTTCACCTAAAAAAGCTTGTCCATATCCATTTTCATCAAAATCAATTACCGAATCATATATAGGTTGGATAACCCAATTTCCTTTTCGATCAATAAAGCCTGATTTATTATTAATAGAAGCTTCACAATACCCTAGTTCATCAAAGCCATAGCTAGAAATACCATCTAAAAATGGCTGAATGACCCAAGCACCTTGGTTGTTAATTAAGCCATATTTACCGTTTAATTGAACCACACAATCCCCCTGATCATTAAATCGACTTACCGAATCAAACAAAGGTTGAATAAGCCAGTTTCCACTTCGATCGATAAAGCCCACTTTATCGTTTACTTTAGCCTCCGAATATCCATTATCATCAAATTGGAGGAGATCATCATAGATTGGCTGAATTTTCCAATTTCCTTTTTTATCTATACATCCTTCCTTGGAATTTATTGTGGCTCTACATAGGCCTTGTTCATCAAAATAACCCACCGAATCAAACATAGGTTGAATAAGCCAATTGCCCTTCACATCTACAAAACCATATTTTAACGTTCCATCAGGTGCCAGCATACTCACCTCCAACATAATGTCCTTGGTCAGATCTTGCTCAATCACCGTCTTGTCCGTTGCATCGAAACGCTCAATGACCGTTGCCTCATTTTTTGGGACGACAGGAGAATCTTGAACTCCGTTATTCAATTCCGAAAGCCAGGCCGAGCAAGAGGCATACCTATCTTGTTCATTTTTAGCAGTTGCTTTTTGGATAAAAGCATCCCAGCTACTATTGGTCAAGTCTAGTGGATTTTGGACAATCTTTAGCTGGATTTCGAAGGTGCTTAGGGTATCGCCTTCATAGGGTTTTTTTGTCGTTACGAGCTGCCACAGTACTACACCAAGTGAATAGATGTCCGATGCTGCAGTGACTTCTTTGGTACTCTTGATTTGCTCTGGACTCATGTACATGGGCGTACCCATTTGCATGCCCGTCCCTGTGAGCGTATACTCTGAGGAGTTTTGATCCGTGTTTTTTGCAATTCCACAATCCATCAACTTAACCTTCCCCTTGATATCAATCATAAAATTGGAAGGCTTGATGTCTCGGTGAACCAAGTTTTGTTCGTGAACATAACTTACAGCCTCGAGCATTTGGGAGAAAATCGATTTTACCTCCTCGTTGGGAAGCACCCCTTTTCGGTCCACATATTCCTTGAGGGTCTCCCCTTGGATGTACTCCATGACAAAAGCTACAGTATCCTCCTCATCCACGAGATCCGTGACCTTAATGATGTTCGGATGGCTCATGCGGTACATACTTCTCGCCTCAGCTACAAATCGCTTTCGGATGTGCTCGTTGTGGACAAACTCCTTATTCAGCATCTTTACTGCGACCTCGGTTTGGAATTTGGGATCTTCTGCCAGGTGAACAGTAGCCATTCCTCCTTTTCCTATCTCTTTGATTAATCGGTAGTTTGTAGATTTCATTTGGGACTATTTTTGACTAAAATTTTTAAAAAAATTGACGCTACACCAAGACTTATTGTTTTGCTGCTTCTTTATTTTCTTTTTCGACTGATTGCTTTTGAGGACTTTCTTTGGCAGGAATTTTTATCCCACTTTTGGAATCCTCCGCGGTGAATAAACCTTTTCCCAGATACATCAATACGAAAAGGCCAAGGAGGAGGATCAGGGAGAGTTGAATGCCAAAGACTTTAACCCGCAGCAGGTTGGTTAGCTTTTGTTGGAAAGACAAGGGAGAATCTGTCAGTTCCTCTGGCATTTCGATCGGTATAGCCTCAACAAAACTATCCTCTTCCGCTACACCGGATTTAATTTCAGCTGCTTGGATTTTAAACACCATGGCCGTGAAATTGTCTTTGGATAGTTTTTCACATTTCAACTTTAACTTGGCTACGATGGCAGCGGGGGATTCTCCCAAAAGGAAAAGGTCTTCCAGTTCGGAATTATCCCAGCTTTCCAATACTCCATCGGAACATAATAGGAAGTAATCCTCTGCTTGAAGGTCAGTAATCAGGTTCGTATCTGCTTTTACGGGCTTGTTGGCTTGCACTGCCCGCGTGATGATGTTTGACTTTGGGTGATTGATCGATTCCTCTAGCGTAATCAATCCGAGGTCTACTGCCTCATTTACCCAGCTATGATCCTTGGTCACGTATTGAATTTTGCCTGATCTAAACTGATAAA
>CANHCD010000054.1 GCA_947458795.1 Cyclobacteriaceae bacterium
AAAATGAAAACCTACCCAAGCATATTTAATGATGTAATCGGCCCGGTCATGCGAGGCCCTTCGAGTTCGCATTGTGCTGCATCGATTCGAATTGGACGAATGTGCCTCGACTTGATGGATGGGGACATCCAGGAGGTATATGTGGAGTTTGACCCCAACGGCTCACTTGCGACTACGCACAAGGGGCAAGGCTCCGATATGGGATTGTTTGGGGGATTTTTAGGTTGGGAAGCCTACGAAGAGCGCCTTCCAGAATACCTGAAGGACATTGAGGAAGCCGGTATCCAAATTAAAATCGATATCTATCCGATCGGGGCTACCCATCCGAATACCTACAAGCTTACCTTGACCAATCAGAAAGAATCCCGTGAGGTAACCGCCATTTCTACTGGCGGGGGCATGATTGAAATTCTTGAAATCGATGGCGCCAAGGTCTCTATGGCAGGGGATTTTTACCAGACGCTAGTCTATGTAAAGTCGGCAGGCGACCTCCCAGAATTTATTGAGAAGTCCATGACCTGCGATGAAGTCGCGGTGCGCCAGGGCAAATCCACCTTTATCGAAATCAAGGCCAATGCCTTTTTGAATGACGAAATCTGCGCGGAACTTCTCCAAATGGAAGAGGTGCTGTTCATTAAAAAAATCAAGCCAGTGCTTCCGGTCATGTCACGAAAGGACTTGGAGGTTCCCTTCATTACCTGCGAGGAAATGTTAGCGTTCAACCAGGACAAAACCCATGCACTCTGGGAACTCGCAGTGGATTACGAAAGTATGCGGGGAAATATTTCGCGAGCGGAGGTTTTTGAAAAGATGCGGAGCATTGTACAAATCATGCAAAACTCCATCGATCTTGGATTGAAGGGAACGAAGTACGCAGACCGAATTTTAGGGCCCCAATCCCTTGGATTTCAAAAGCAGCTAGCCAACAAAAAGTTGGTGGAAGGAGATATTCTAAACCAAGTGATCCTCTACACCTCTGCGATGATGGAGGTCAAAAGTTCGATGGGCGTGGTGGTAGCAGCCCCAACCGCTGGTTCCTGTGGTGCCCTCCCCGGCGCTCTCATCGGAATCAGCAGAGGACTTTCCTTGCATGAAGATGAAACGGTGAAAGCGATGCTCGCAGCCGGCATCATCGGGGTATTCATTGCTGCACATGCCACCTTTGCCGCCGAAGTAGGTGGCTGTATGGCCGAATGCGGTTCGGGCTCAGGCATGGCAGCAGCCGGTATTGTGGAATTGAAAAAGGGGACACTGGATCAATCCCTAGGAGCAGCCTCCATGGCCTTGCAGTCTTCGCTGGGCATGATTTGTGACATGATTGCCGATCGCGTAGAGGCTCCTTGTCTGAATCGAAATGTGATGGCCGCCACCAATGCGATTTCCTGTGCCAACATGGCTTTGTCGGACTACAACCATTTGATCCCATTGGATGAAGTGGTGGAAACGATGAAAAAGGTAGGAGATGCCATCCCGAATACCCTGCGCTGCACCGGGCTGGGGGGCTTGGCAATTACCAAAACTGCAAAGAAGATTGAGGCGATGTTGAATCCACAGGAGCAAGAAGCCGCCAAGACCTTTTTTAAGGTGTGTTAATCTCCTCTTTAAACTGAATCATCCGCTACTAATTCCTTTTCTTCTATGCTGATTTTTATTTGGGTTTCCTTAATAGCATTGGCCATCTGGTTCAGCTTTGTGTTTATCAAAGACCTACTAGCAAATCGCGCCAAATTTGAAAATTCAAGCTGGCTCAAAACTTCGGTGATTGGCTTTGTCGTGAATTTCTTTGACGTGCTGGGCATTGGGGCCTTTGCTCCGCAAACAGCCTTATTGAAATTTACCCGGCAAACGGAAGACAAGCTGATTCCCGGTACGATGAATGTCGCGAATACCATCCCAGTTTTGCTGCAGGCATTTATTTTTATCACCATCATCGAAGTCGATCCGCTCACCTTGATTTCCATGCTGGTATCCGCAGCTGTCGGTGCGGTGATTGGTGCCGGTATTGTGTCGAAACTTTCGGAAAAGAAAATCAGACTTACCATGGGAATTGCCTTGGTGATCACCGCTGGATTTATGCTGGCCCGAATGATGAACTGGATCGAAGGGGGTGGGGATGCAATCGGCTTGACGGGTTACAAACTAGTCTTTGCCGTGGTGGTCAATTTCTTTTTGGGCGCTATCATGACAGCAGGTGTAGGCTTGTACGCCCCTTGCATGGCCTTGATTTTTGCCTTGGGAATGTCACCAACAGTTGCTTTTCCCATCATGATGGGTTCCTGTGCTTTTCTGATGCCTCCGGCTTCGGTGAAGTTTATTAAGACAGGTTCCTACAACAGAAGGGCCGCCCTAGCCATGGCGATTCCTGGTTCCATTGCAGTACTGATCGCGGCCTTTATCGTAAAGACCCTGCCCTTGCAAACCCTGCAATGGGTCGTGCTTGGGGTCATTTTGTATACCTCAGCCACGATGCTGGTAGCGGCATTCAAAAAGAAGGAAGCCTAGTTCTCGATGTAGGGAGAGATCGCATCGACCACCTTAAATTTTTGATTCAAGCTTCCATCCTTGGATGTTAGCCATAGGGTGTAGCTGCCTGAATCAATAAATTTATCGTAGTGCACAAAATACGGGGAATCACTCTCCTGCTTCTTTAGGATCAAATCCCAGCGGAATTGATTGAACCCTGCCGAACCGTCAAGGACTGTACTCCATACTTCCTTAGATGCGCTATCACGAACCGAAAGAGTTACCTCCTTGGCCTCCTTCAACCAGAAGGTAAAGGAAACTTTCTCAAGGGTTCGGTAATCCACATTCCCATGCGAGGAATTGAACCAAGGCCTGCTTACCTGCTCAATTTCGGCCAAGTACTCTTTGTCGTTTGGTAATTTTTGGGTTAAGTGCTTTTGGAGAAGCTTCAGACTGGTTTTGTAGATTCCCCTGCCATGGGTAGCCACAATCAAGTCCTGAGTTCCTTCGTGAATCTCAAGGTCGGCTACTGCTGCAGCAGGCATATTTACCCCCAGGTAGTCCCAACTTGCTCCTCGATCGAGGGAAACAAATACTCCTCGCATGGTTCCCACATACAGCAAGTTTTCATTCGTAGGATCTTCCTTGATCACATTCACCGGCTCATCGGGAAGGCCCGCGGCAATGCTTTTCCAATTTTTCCCATAATCCTCCGAAACGTAGAGATAGCTATGCAGATCATCGTAATTGATGCCTGTCATGGCCATGTACACCCGTTCGATCTTGTGATTGGAGGGTGAGATACTTCGGATGTAGTTCGAGGCAATGCCTGTGGAATGCTCTTCCCAGGTGGTCCCATCGTTTTTTGAAACCCAAAAAGCCCCATGATCGGTTCCCACATACAGCAGCCCTTTGGCCATTGGAGATTCCACAACCGTTCCTGCGGCAACTGATTTCTTTTCGGTCACCGAAGAAAGGGCCAAATTGGGACTGATCGCCTGCCAGGTATCCCCACGGTCCGTACTTTTCATCAAGTAATTCCCTCCCTGATACAGGGTTTTGTGATCGTATTTTGACAAAAAGTAAGGAGTCATGTAATTGAACACCAACGTATCCTTGATCTCCTTGGGGAGACTGGGTTTAACGGAGACCGCCACATCGGTGGACTTGTCCAATCGCATTGCATCACCATGCTGTCGGCTGTAGTAGATGATATGCTTATCCACAGGGTCAATCGCTGTAACGCAACCATCGCCCCCATCCCAGGCATCAATCCACACATACTTCCAGGGATCTGGAAAGCGGGTATTTAACTCTTTGGGCGGGCCAGATACGGTAGCATCATCCTGCGTACCCCCATAAATTGTATAATCGGCCTGGTCAATGCTGATGTCGTAAAACTCGCCAGTTGGCATCGCATTGTAATGCATCCAAGTTAATCCTTTGTCGTAGCTCACATAAAATCCGCCGTCATTCCCCAGCGCCAGGTGATTGGGATTGTTGGGGTTAATCCATAATTCCGTTTGATCCAGATGGAGTCCTTGCGCCAAACTTGGGTTGATGCGGGTCACTTCCCCACCGATAAACTTAAAGGTCTTGCCTCCATCTAGACTATGCGCAAGGCGGATGCCCAAACCGAATACTTCTTCGTCGTTTTTGGGATTGGCATACACATCCGTGAAGTACCAGCCGATGGTGGTAAATAAGGGGAAGGAACCGGAATGCGTTTTGGTCCAACTCAGTCCTCCATCGATCGTTTTATAAAGTTCAGCCGACTGCCCTTGTGGGTAATTTAGATTATCTACCAAGGCATAGGCCTTGTTCGGATTTGTAGCGGAGACAGTCAAACCAATCCTACCTACTTTGGGTCCTGCAGGCAAGCCTTGCGTACTTTTAATCCAGGTGCTACCCCCATCTACACTTCTGTAAATGCCACTATTTTGTCCAGAGATACCCGGATTCATTTCCCAAAGGGAGGCATACATGATTTGAGGATTGGTGGGTGAAATGACTATTTCATTGGCTCCGGTATGCTCATCTACATGGAGCACCTGTTCCCAGGTTTTTCCCCCATTCGTCGTGCGGTACAAACCCCGATTTGTATTCTTTGACCAGAGGTGGCCGAGAACGCAAGCAAATGCGATATCCGGATTGGTCGGGTGAATTTCAACTTCTGCAATGGACCAAGAATCTTCCAAGCCTATGGACTTCCAGGTAGCTCCTGCATCGTCCGAGCGGAACATCCCTGTACCGGGAAGCGTGAAGTTTCGTGGCTTTTTTAGGTTTTCGCCTGTTCCCAGGTAAATGATATTCGAGTTGGAAGGAGCCAATTCCACATCCCCAATTCCTATGGAAGACTGTTCTTCAAAGATGGATTTCCAGGTAAGGCCATTGTTGGTAGTCTTCCACAGTCCCCCCGAACCAAAGCCAGCGTACATGGTGCTTGGATTTTGGGCATCTACCTGCACCACATCGGCACGTGCGGAGTTAGCCGTGGGGCCGAGAGCAATCCAATCCAACTTGTAGGGCGTCTCTGCCTTCATCTTTCGATAGGTTTGAAAGGAAGCCTCCAGTGGAGAAGCCGGCTGCTGGGAGAAAGCCGGAAGGGAGAAAAGTAGCAGTAGGAAAAGCTTAACTCCTTGGCGTAAATAGTTCAGGTATGAATTCATGCTTGAGTGTAGAATTTAGAATTGACAAGGATTGGATAAGAATCCCTGCGTGTTGGTCTTGACCAAAAACACATCCCCACTTTCGGGATATTCTTGCAGTTGGGCCTCTGTGAGATTTTCTCTTGCCGTCGTGATGAGCAAATGATCTAGATTTTTGCCTCCAAAAACGCAGGATGTCACATGAGGAGCAGGCAAGGCAATTTTTTTCAAAAGCTTCCCATTTTCCGGATCCCAGCAATACACTCCAAACCCTCCGTAGTGCGCGACCCAGAGTTTCCCCTCTTGATCCATACTCATTCCGTCAGGTGTGCCCCATTCTTTTGGCACGCGGATGACCGTTCGATCAAAATTGATCTCGCCTGTTTCCAAATCAAACTGATATGCTCTTATCTCCTGGGTAGGGCTATCGATGTAGTAGAAGGTTTCATTGTCGGAAGTCCAAGCCATTCCGTTGGAAATGGTAATCTTACCCAACATTTTTTCCGGACTTAGGTCTGAGGTAATCTTGTAAAGAGCACCTGATTCGGGTGTAATTTTGGTGCTCATGGTTCCAATCCATAGCCTACCGTCGGCATCGCAAGCACCATCATTAAATCTATTGAGCAGTAGATCCTCTTCGACCTCAATCAGCCAGGTCAATTTTTCAGTTTCAAGATCGTAACGCGCAATTTTTCGGTCTAAGGCTAGGATTAAATAGTCCCCCTGTCCTTCTACTACCAAAGAAAGGCGCTGATTGAATTTCCGTTTGGTAGTTTTTTTAAGCACCAGGTGAAATTCATACAATTCTCCTTTTTCAATATCTACCCAGAAAAAGCTTTTCCGCTTCGCATGCCAAAAGGGAGATTCGCCGAGTATGCATTGGGATTGATGCAGATTGATGACTTCCATAGGTACTTAACAATTTATAGGATTATCCACAATCATACCAGCAGTTCAAAATGACTGTTAATCCCTGCGGATAATGATGGTAATTTATTTCTCAGGCCAATAATAGGCTATTTTTTTCTTAAGGAAAGCCACGCTTCGCTCCAATTGATCCATCCCGTCGACTCCATCCTCAATGCTGATCCAGCTGTCAAAGCCAACTCGTTTCAATTCTGTGAAAATGGCATCGTAGTCATTCATCCCTTGCCCGATTTCACCATGGCTTAATCTTTTGGCATATCCCAAAGCCCCTCCTTCTTCATTTCGCAGGTCTTCAATGGTTCCGTATTTCAAATATCGGTCGCTGGCATGCATGGTCACCACGCGCTCAGAAACTTTGTAAAGTAGTTCCAGCGGATCTTCCCCAGCCAGAAAAGTATTGCTTGGATCGTAATTTACTCCAAAATTCGGATGATGGATTTTGTTGACTAGCAAACTGAACACCTCCATTTTTTGGGCAAATTCCGGATACTCCCAAAAATCATCCTTGTAGTGATTTTCCAAAATAAGGGTAATTCCTCTTTCCTGAGCATAAGGGAGACATTCCTGGATGCTTTCGGAAGCAAGTTTTACTCCTTCCTCGATAGACAAGGCGGGTCTTTTTTGACCAGAGAGAACGCGGCAATAGGACCCTCCCAAAATGTATGTCATGTCAATCCAGTGTTTTTGTTTCCGGATTTCGTTCTCCCGAAAAGCACGATCTGGATGTGTAAAGTCCGGAGAGCAACACATCATGGGGATTACTTTGCCGGTATCCTGTACCATTTTGCGAAATTCTGGCCATTTGGTTTTATCCTCCATTTCAAGAAACCCTGCATACCACTCCAATCCCTGAATATCAAGTGTGGAAGCTAGTGCAATCCAATCTGCAATTTTCATTGTTCCATCTTTGCAAAGCTGCTGCATAAATGCTTTGGGAAACGCGGCTAATTTGGGCATGGTGGATTATTGGAAAGTTTTATTGTCTTTTGGGAGATTTCGCCCAATCATCGGATGTTGTTCCAGTGTCAAGACTTGTCCAGAAACTGGGCCACTTTCGTCAGAAAGCCAAAATATGCAAGCAGCAGCAATCTCTTCGGGCCTAAGAATTCTTCCTGAAGGCGCAATAATGGAAGGGAGCTCTTCGTACCAGGTGTCCGAAAGCCCATGGAGCTTTTTCCGTTCACTTTCCCGCTCGGTAAGTACCCAGCCTGGGTTGATTTGGTTAACGCGAACACCATATTCTCGCATCAAGGAATCGCCCAAATTTCCTGTCAAAGTCATGATTGCTCCTTTGGAAACTGAATAGGCCAATAAGTTCGGCTCACCGCTCCAGGCATTAATCGAACCGATATTAAGTACGCAGCCTTTGGATTTAATAAGTTCGGGCAGGGCTTTCTGAATCAAAAGAAATGGTGCAATGGTATTGATGTCCAGTACTTTTTGGAAAAATGCACGATCCGTGTTGTGAATATCTGAGGCAATGACCAAAGCAGCATTATTGACTACCGCGTCAATTTTCCCGAAAGTTTTCACTGCCAGATTCACCAAATTGTCTGGGCAAGTATCGCTGGTAATGTCTTCCTGATGAAAAACCGCGTGTTCAGTTCCAATTTCAGCCAGTACTTCTTCTCCCAAGTCCTGCTCCAAACCGTGAATGACCACTTTGGCACCTTCAGCCACACAGCGCTTGGCGATTGCTTTTCCGATTCCCGTCGTGCTCCCGGTTACGATGATTACTTTGTCTTTTAGTCTCATATCAAACAGGTCTTAAAACGCTTTTTACTACTTGTCCTGTGTGCATTTTTTCAAAAGCCTCATGCCATTCTGTAATCGGCCATACGCCTCCGATAATTGGATTTACATCCAGTGCTCCGCTCGCAAGAAGTCCGATTACCTTTTCCCAGATGGGCCAATTATGACTGAAGCTTCCCTGAAGACGCACATTTTTCTGGACAATCTGATCAATTGAAAAATTCAAGGGTTGAGGACCCCAGCCCACCTTTGTGATTTGACCATTTGGGCGGACCAAATCCATTGCAATTTTCAAGGTGGCACTTACGCCTGCCGCATCAACAACAAGGTCAGCACCCAAGCCGTCTCGTTTTCTAGCCCAGTCTGTTGCAGAATTTATGAATGGCTCAACTCCGTATTTTCTAGCTATTTCTAATCGTCCACGATCCGATTCCAAACCAAGAATCGCTACCTCAGCCCCGCAAAGCCTTGCCACTGCTGCGCAAAGAATACCTATTGTACCAGGTCCTATTACTAGTACTCTGTCACCAGGTTTTACATTGGAATTTCCAACTACTGAGTTGTAAGCCACGCAGCAAGGCTCGGTCAGACAGGCTTGCTCAAAGGATAGTGAATCCGGAATCCGGTGGAGGCATCTTGCCGGAACCCGGACAAATTTGGTCATCGCACCATTCACTCCATAGCCAAATCCTTTTCTTGTCGGATCTAGATTGTATAAGCCAACTCGGCTCAATGGGTTTTGAGTGTCAATGACGGCGGCAGTCTCACTGACTACCCGATCCCCAACTTTCCAGCCGGTCACCCTGGAACCAAGGGATGAGATTTTACCTCCAAACTCATGGCCTAAAACGACCGGATAGTTCACTTGCCAGCTATGATCGGAGGTCCACTGATGGAGGTCGGAACCGCAGACGCCCACGTTTTCTACGGCTAGCAATACATCATCTTCACCGATTTCGGGAAGGGGGATTTCTCTGATTTCTACCGAACCTTTGACTTCGGAATAGTTTACTACAGCTGCTGATTTTGTGGATGAAGACATGGATTAGTTGTTTTTTGGGTTGGCTGTTAGTTGTGCGTGGATGGCTTCACAAATTTTACGAAGGGAGGTTTCAAGATCTCCATTGGCAGTTTTGAAAGCATCCGCATCGATCGTCAATGGAGCTCCAAGGACGACTAATGGTGCTCCATATTGGGGACATTGAATCGCTTGTTCAAGAGAAAGCCCGCCGACAGCCTGGACAGGGATGTTAACGGATTTCACAACTTCCCGTAACTGATCAAGGGGACTTGGCATCCTATGTCCTGCTGCTGCAATTCCCCTTCGCTCATCGTATCCGATGTGGTGAATCACGTAATCGCAGCCCAGATCTTCTAAAAATTTGGCGCCCTCCACCATATCTGGGCAAATCATATTGTCACCCATCACTTTGACCCCGAAGTCTTTTCCTGCTTGCACCACACATTTGATGGTTTCAGAATGAGCGCGAGCCATGACTACCACGTGGGTGGCTCCGGCTTTTGCCATCATTTCCGCTTCTAGATAGCCCCCATCCATGGTTTTAAGGTCTGCAACGATTGGAACTCCCGGAAAAGCTTCTCTCAATTTTCGGACTCCGTGAAGTCCTTCCGCAAGGATCAGCGGAGTGCCAGCCTCTAGCCAATCTACTCCTGCACGCATGGCCAGGGCTGCAGTTTCTAGAGCCTCATCTATATTGGTGAGGTCAAGTGATATTTGAACAATAGGTCTCATTCAGGTTAGTAGGGTTTAGTTGAACTCCTGAAAACAAGTAAGCGAAGCCTACTTTCGGGAATCTTAAGTTAAACAAAAATTTAAGTCCCCGAAACCTAGATACTTATTGCTGCGCTAAAGTATTCTGGATGGAATAAACTTGGATTACAATAGTCCAAGTAGCGAGTAAATCTGATTGAGATCAGTTAAATTTAGCTTTAGTCTTTTTCTTTTTGTATCTATCCAATAGACCCATGCTACTAAGATCAACACTTTCAATCCTGCTTGCAGCAGCATCCTTTCCTGCATTCGCACAATCTGGGATCACCAAATTGAATCCGGTGAATTTTTCGCAGGTGACCATCACTGATAATTTTTGGAAGCCCAAGCTTGAAAAAATTGCAATGAAGGCTGTTCCGGTGATGATTTATCAAACTGAAATAGCCACGGGTCGCATCCGGAATTATGAAAAAGTGGCGCGCCAACAGAAAGAAAAGCACGAAGGCATTTATTACGATGACAGTGATGTGTACAAAGCCCTGGAGGCAATTGCCTATTCGC
>CANHCD010000055.1 GCA_947458795.1 Cyclobacteriaceae bacterium
CGGGGATTTGGCAAAAACAGAAGCAAGTTTGTGGAGTTGAACGCTGACCGCCCGGACTATAATTTTGATAGCCTTCCTCAGAAAAAGAATAAAAAGGAATCGGGAGATCTGATTCGACTCAACAAGTATGTGGCCAATTCGGGCATTTGTGGCCGTAGAGAAGCCGATGAGTTGATTTCCAAGGGTCTTGTGGTAGTCAATGGAGAAGTGATCAAAGAGATGGGCTACAAGGTCAAAAAGACCGATAATGTGGTCTTTCAGGGAAAGAAAATCAATCCTGAAAAGCCGGTTTATGTCTTGTTAAACAAGCCCAAAGATTTCATCACCACTACCGAAGATCCCATGGAGCGCAAGACGGTCATGAAGTTGGTTGAAAATGCCTGTGAGGAGCGAATTTTTCCAGTAGGTCGTTTGGATAGAAATACAACTGGCTTGCTCTTGTTTACCAATGATGGGGAGCTGGCAGCTAAGCTTTCCCATCCTTCGAATGAGATCAAGAAAATTTACCAGGTCACCTTGGATAAGGCTTTGACCGCAAAGGATGAGGAAGATATTCTGGAAGGGCTTACCCTAGAGGATGGGGATGTCAAGGTAGATGATTTGCAAGTGCTCTCAAAGGATAGAAATATCCTTGGTTTAGAAATCCACGTAGGTAGAAACCGGATTGTCCGTCGAATTTTTGCGCACCTGGGTTACGAAGTAGAAGCCTTGGATCGGGTGATGTATGCGGGCTTGGATAAAAAAGATTTGAAGAGAGGACATTACAGGTTCTTGAGTGAACAAGAAGTCATCCGTTTGAAATACTACATTTAAAAAAAGGGGCTAGAGCCCCTTTTTTTTTATACAAATGCCTTGAGTTGCTTCAGCAGTTCTGCGTTGGTGATGAGGCCTCCTTTTCTCCACAAGATCTTTCCTTTTTTGAATAGCATGAGGTGGGGAATGGAGCGAATGGCAAACTGTTGCGAGAGCTGTGGATGCTTGTCTACATTGACTTTGTAGATGCTTACCTTTCCATCTAGTTCGGCCACCACCCGATCTAGAATTGGCGCTAATGTCTGGCAAGGACCACACCAATCTGCATAAAAGTCAACAAGGAGTAGTTCCTGACTTTGCTGTAAGACTTCTTTGGGAGATTTTTTTGGCATAAAAAAACCGGCCAATCGGCCGGTCTAATTTTTATTTTTGAGCTGGTTTCTGAGGAAGTGGGATACCCAACTTGGTCAATACCAATTCAGTAAATTTATCTTCTTCCTTGGTGTAAAGGAGAATAGGTGCCTGTCCAGCAGTTTCAGCAAAGATGTGGGTGTAGTTGTTCTCTGCAGCTACAGCATTGATCGCATTGATTACTTTGGTTTGCACGGGCTCCAAAAGCTCGCTTAACTTTCTTTGGTAAGAAGTCTGGGCATCTTGCTCGTACTTTTGTAGATCGTCACGAAGCTTGGTGAGCTCTTGCTCTTTTGCTGCTCTAGCAGCTTCAGCCATCGTAGGAGCAGCCTTTTGATAAGCTTCTACCTGCTTTTGGAAGTCAGCAGCTTTTGTTTGAATGTTGGTTTGCAGCTGTGTTTGGTAATCCTGTACGTCTGCGCCAATTTGCTCCATTTCTGGCATCAAATCCATGATCAATTCTACGCTGGTGTACCCGATTTTTACAGTGCTCTGAGCTTGGGCGGTGAATCCTACCAATAGCAAGGCCATTGTTGCTAGGATAACATTTACTTTCATCATTTTGGTTTGTATTTATTTGTTGTCTTCGATTCCTAATTCTTCCAGGACAAACTCAGAATAGTCATGTCTTGGATCTGTGTAAATGATTGCAGAGGGACCTGCTGCCTTGTCAAAGAGGACGGCGAGGTTATTTCTGCGGGATACCCGTTCGATGGCATCGTATATTTTGGATTGTAGCGGCTGAAGTAACTCGGCCTGCTTTTGGTAGTACATGCCATCAATCCCAAATATCCTACTATTAAACTCTTGCGAAGCCTTTTGCTTTGCCTTGATTAACTCTACTCTCTTTTGGTACATTTCTTCGGTGAGTAGGACTTCTTCAGCCTTCAGCTGAGTGGATAGTTCCTTGATCTCTTGGTCCAAATTTTGTGCCTCTTTTTTCCATTCTTCACTTTGCTTCTTCAGTTCATCCAGCACCAACTTGTAATCTGGATGCTTGTTGAGAATGTATTCAGAATCGATGTATCCGAACTTTTGGGCCGCTAGCGGTCCTGAATACAGGATAATGAAAAGTAAAAGTACAATTTTGAATGATTTATTCATGCGTTCTTCCTGATTTTGGATTAGCTCTAGCGAACAAAATTTAGTCTTTTCCTAACATAAATTAACAAACGCCGAGAATTCCAAAAGATTATCTGAACTGTTGCCCAATTGTAAAGTGGAATTGTGGACCACTTCGCTTTAATGTGCCAGGGGCTAAGTCAAACCCGTATCCCCAATCAACACCAATTAGACCAAATGCAGGCATGAAAATTCGTGCGCCTGCACCTGCCGCCTTCTTAAGATCATAAGGATTGAAATCCCTGTAGTTTCCCCAGTTATTGCCTGCCTCTGCAAAGGTGAGCAAGAAGATGGTTGCAGAAGGGTTAGGGGAAACTAGGAATCGGAGTTCCATCACATATTTATTGTACACTACTCCACCATAGGGATCTGGATCTGCTGTTCCTCGTGTACTTCTACCTGGAGTAATCGTTTGATTCTCATAACCTCTCAAACCTATAATCTCTTGACCGAGTGCAAAGTTGTTAAAGTTCATTCCATCTCCACCCATTACAAAACGCTCCAATGGAATGATGCCTGTCTTGTTTCCATATGAACCTAAGAAGCCCATGTGTGCACGTGCACTTGCTACAAATTTAGTAGATCCAAAAAGTGGGGTATAGAAGGAGGCATCAAACATCCACTTGTGGTATTCGAGCCACTTGTATTTATCCAGGTCGTTGGACTCCTCATTAAGCGACTTATTTACCGCGTTATAAGGAGGAGTAAAATTCGTGGATAGGATGATGTTGGAACCTTGTCGTGGATAGATGGTATTGTCCACATTATTTCTTGCTATCGTCGTGTTCAAAACCACACTTTTTGAGTTTCCAGTAGGGTAGCTCAACCCAAAAGAGGTTCCGAATTGATTGAACTCGTAGTTTTGGAACTGTAGGGAGTTACTGATACTGAAGTAATCATCTGGCCAGGTGATTCGCTTGGAAAGTCCTAGTGTCACCCCAGTGATTTTGAAGAAGCCCAAATCTGCTCCGCCAGGAGTTTGACTGAAGTAATTGACCTGACGTTGTACAGAATGGTTGAAAGCAAAGCTTAGTGAGTTTGGCTTTTTGCCACCAAACCAAGGCTCACTCAAGGAGAGGGAGTAGTTTTGGAAGGCTTGTCCGTTGGCTTGTACGCGTACCGAAAGTTTTTGTCCATCACCTACTGGGAGTGGATCCCACTTCTTGAAATCTCCAATGTTTTTGATGGAGAAGTTGTTGAATACCAAGCCTACAGTCCCCACAAACCCAAAGAATCCTCCCCAGCCACCAGACAATTCAATCTGATCGTTTGGTCGTTCTTCCAATTCGAAAATAATGTCTACTGTCGCACTTTCGAAGTTGGGACGAAGGTCTGGGTTGATTTTTTCTGGATCAAAGTAACCAAGCGTAGAAAGTTCACGAATGGTACGTACCAATAAGCTTCGGTTAAATTTCTGACCTGGAAGAATTCGGATTTCTCGCATCACTACGTGATCTGAGGTCCGGTCATTGCCCTTGATGCCGACGCTATTCACCGTCACCTGAGGACCTTCAAAAATTCGCATTTCGAGGTCAATCGAGTCTCCGCTTACATTGATCTCTACTGGGTCGATACTAAAAAAC
The DNA here is from genome assembly GCA_947458795.1 of Cyclobacteriaceae bacterium. Classification (GTDB taxonomy): domain Bacteria; phylum Bacteroidota; class Bacteroidia; order Cytophagales; family Cyclobacteriaceae; genus Algoriphagus. The sequence continues at coordinate 3,870 of CANHCD010000055.1, forward strand.
AAGTACCCATTATCCTGGTACAAGGAACTGACATCATCCCCTTTTTGGGGATCGTAGTTGAGTCGTTTGTCTAGCGTTTCTTTGTCGTAGACGTCCCCCTTTTCGATGCCTAATTTGGCAAGTAGGACCGCATCGTCGTGGATATAGTTCCCTGTGAAGGAGATGTTGCGGTAGTAGTATTTGTTGCCCTCCACTAGGGAGATGTCGACGTTGATCTTGTCTTCGCTGAATTTATAGATGGAATCCGCTAGGATCTTGGCATCTCTAAATCCTTTGCTATTGTAGAAGGCAATGGCCTTGTCTTTATCTGCTCTGTATTCCTTTGGATTGTATTTGGATCCATTAAAGAAATTGAGCTTAAAATTTTTGTTGATGTAGGAGTTTACATCCTCTGATGTGGCCACCTTACTGGAGAGAAGGGACCGGGTAAGGCTTTCCTTATCTGCATCAAGCAGGCGGCTGTAGACATCTTTGAAGATGGATACGCGAGCATGCTCTTTTGTTTTCTTCATCTTTCCTTTCAGCGCACGATCGCTGATTTCATCATTCCCGTAAAAAGCAATCTCGTTGATTTTTACCTTGGATTTAGGATCGATGTCAAAGCGAAGTTTGACGCTATTGGGTAATGTCGTGTCACGGTCCTGAATGATTTTTACCTCGGTATTGAGGAATCCTTTTTCCAGGTAATACTTTTCAATATTTCGTTTGGCAGTGTTGAGTACATCATCACGTACCACTCGACCACGAATGTTTACCTTATCCCGTAATTCACCTTCTTGGGTTTTGTTGATGCCTTCAAATTCCACACGGGAGAATCGGGGTCTTTCAGTAAGGTCAAGAAGCAGGTAAATGTCTTCTCCTTCAATCTTCGTCACCAAAATTTTGACATCCCCAATGATGCCTTGACCCCATAGTTTTTTTAATGCACCAGAGATAGCGTCACCAGGCACATCGATCCGATCGTCTACTTTCAAACCCGATAAGGAAATGATGGCTACTTCGTCTAGTGTGGAAAGCCCTACCGCCTTAATCTCAGCGATTCTAAATTTTTGAGGCTTTGCATAGTTCAATTCCAGAATGTTGACTGGCTTGGTGGAGGCATAGCGACTTTGGCCCAAACGGATTTGCGCCATAGAACTTGCCGACCAAATCAAACAAAACAGAATGAGTATACTTCTTTTCATTAATACTTAGGGTTTAACTTGCTCACCGGTTTTTCCAAACCTTCTCTCTCTCTTTTGGTAATCTTCAATTGCGGCAAACAGGTGTTCTTTTCTAAAATCTGGCCACAACACCTCTGTAAAATACAATTCGGTGTATGCCAGCTGCCAGAGCAAGAAATTACTAATTCTAAACTCACCACTCGTACGAATCATCAGTTCTGGATCCGGGATTCCTGCGGTATCTAAATGATCCGCTACTGTGACTTGGGTAATTTCCTCTGGGCGTAATTTGCCTTCAGAGACTTTTTGAGCAATGCGTTGGGCAGCCTGAGTAAGTTCCCATTGTCCACTGTAGCTCAAGGCCAAATGTACTGTGAGCCCTGTATTCGTGGATGTTTGGTGCATTACCTCGGTCAATTTTTCGTAGGCAGAGGTAGGTAAGCTTTTTATATCTCCGATTGCATTCAATCGGACGTTGTTTTTCATCATTTGAGACAGTTCAGCTACAATTGTCTCTACGAGCAGTTGCATCAGTGCCTGAATTTCATCTTGGGGCCGAGACCAATTTTCTGTAGAAAACGAAAAAAGGGTGAGGTGTTGAATCCCCAGCTCTCCCGCTCCTTCAATGGATTCACGCACGGCCTGGATTGCATTCCTATGACCAAATATACGCATGGCCCCTTTCTTTTTGGCCCAGCGTCCGTTCCCATCCATAATGATGGCAATGTGTTTTGGTAAGTTGTTTCGGTCTATATTTTCCTTCATTTCAGCGGCTGCAATACCTACTTTTTTGGAGGTACAAAAATGGGATTTCTTTTCCAATAAATATCCCTCTGCCTAATAAATTAATAGGTGAAACACCTGGCCTTGGTGAGCGTATAGCTGACCGTCAGGCCAAGAAAATAGTACCAATCCTTGCTGTTGGGGTTCCCAAAATTCAGGCTTTTAGGGATCGCTTTGGTGTCAGGGCCAATGGGAGTCTCGTACCTCGGTAGGGCAGGAAGCGTACTGCTGAGCTGATCCAATTCGTCTGAAGTGGTTGGGCGAAAGCCAAGTTCCAATCCTAAGTTGAGCTGATTGGTGAGTAAGAACTTAAGCCCTCCTCCAAATGGAATAACCAGGGTGCCCGTTCGGTATTCTTGTACAGGTGTACCGGCATTCATTCGCCCTTTTGCATTCACAAAAGCGTAGCCCATGCCAAAGAAAGCATACGGTGAAAACCGAAACTCGCTCTTGTGGTTGACATAATCTAGGAAGTTGAACTCCATGATTGCAGAGAGTTCGGTGACCCGACCTGTAAAATATCCCTGCCGAAGTGAGGCCAATGCATCAATCGGACGGATGCTATCCGCCGCCATGAGCTCCGCAAGGTTGACTCCTACTTTTAAGCTCCAAACATTGTCAAAATTTCTCTTGCCAAATAACGTTCCTTGAAGGCCAGATTGGCCAGTATCAATTTTTCGAATCATATCACCCGAATAGACAGCGGTACCTATACCACCCCCTACCTCATAGCTTTGTGCAACAACTAGTGCTACTGGGCTACATACCAGGCAAAAACCCAGTACCAAGGATTTAAAAATTTTAAAATTGATCTTTTTCAAGACGATGCAAGTTATGAACTACCTAACGCTAAAAAAACGAGGTCTGGTATTTAGGGGGTTAATAATTGTTAAGCTTGTAAAGGCATACGAATCAATTTCTTAGGTCCAAACCCCAATTCAATTTTTGGCGTAAGGTGTCAAAGAAATGATAGCTTGGCAATTTCACCAATTTAGCGGAGAATGCTTCCTTTTTTACGCTTAATTTCACCTCGGAGGCAATTGAGGTGGACCTAGAGTCCAAAGAAATCATAAACTTATCCGTGCGGCCTTCAATCTCAAAGCTAATCTCCGCCTCGTCGGATACGATGATGGGTCGAACATTCAGATTGTGTGGACTTACGGGTGTAATCACGAAATTTTTAGCACCTGGAGTGATTAATGGACCACCACAACTTAAAGAATAGCCAGTGGATCCTGTCGGGGTAGCCACGATTAAGCCATCCGCCCAGTAGGAGTTGAGGTACTTGCCGTCGATGTAGGTGTGAACCGTGATCATCGATGAAGTATCCTTTTTGTGGATGGTAAATTCGTTTAGGGCAAAATTGACCCCATGGAATAGTTTTTTGGAGCTAGTCAAGGATAGCAAAATTCGAGATTCAATTTGGTAATTGCCCTTGGCTAATTCTTCAATTGCTTCTCCGATTTTATCGGTGGCCACATTTGCCAAAAATCCTAGTCTTCCGGTATTGAGTCCAAGAATTGGTATTTCTTTTTTTCCAACCATACAAACCGAGTCCAGCAGCGTGCCATCACCACCGATGGAAAGAAAAAAATCTAGCCCGTCGAAGTCTTCGGGACGGTGGAGGATTTGATAGGCAGGAGTTAAGGGGCTTAGAAGTCGCAGCTGTTGATCCAAAATAGGGGTTAAGCAGATCGCAATCCCCAGGGATTGTAGCTTTTCAAAAAGGCCTCCAAGAATGGGTAAAAATTCTGTCTTTAAGGATAAACCATGGATTGCAACCCTCATTTCTAAATGTCTAAAAACCGCAACAAATTACCAATGCGTTCCTCATCCGCGCTCTGCCCAACTTCCTCCTGAGCGAAGTCCTTGACCTGGTATCCAAATCTAACTAGGGTGGCTTTTACATGACGGGTATCTACCTTGTCTAATTTAAGGGTGACCTCCACTCCTTGCGAATCCAAGGGGTCATTGTAAAGCTGGCAACTTAAAATTTTGGTATTTTCTGATTCGATAAGCCGGGAAATTTCGGAAAGCTGGAAGTCTTTCATCTGCAAGGAGATTACCAACACACTGCCTTGGGAATGAATGGACAGATTGTTGGCATAGCCAGTCAATGCATCTTGAGTGGGAATGACCCCAAGGAACTGCTGGTCTCGCTCCATCACGCCAACCCATTTGGTTTGATGCTCCCCAGCCACCCGAATTACATCATAGAGATGCTGGTCTGCATACACCCAACAGGAGGCACATTCAAGCTCTATCTGAGCGATCTGAATATCTAAATGGTCCTGCTCCAGGAGAATTTCATCTTCTACAAATCCCAAAAATAGGCCACCTTCCACTACGGGCAACGTAGTGAGCTCGAGCTCTTCCATTTTTTTTAATGCCGATCCTACTGGATCAGAAATCTTGATGGATGGAATGAGTGGGTGGATAAAATCTGCAGCTTGCATGATTGAAAGTTAGGAAATCAATTCAAAACACAAAACGCTTTTGTGGGTGAACTTGTTCCCTTTCTTTTTTTGGAGGAACTAGGACAGGAAGTTTTGAAACAAAATACCCAATAAAACCCCTCCTACCACGATAATGGGGGAGGATATTTTGGTGAATTGGAGTAGGGAATAGGTGCCTAGAATAAAAAATATATGGAGAAAATTTGCCTCCAAAGGTTCGAAAAGTAGGTAGGCAGCTGCCAGTAACATACCACAGGAAACAGCATTGATCCCTTCTAAAGCGGCTCGAACGGGACGGTATAACTTGAGCTGGTCCCAAAATCGAATGACGAAGAAAATCAAAAAGATCCCAGGAAGAAAAATCCCTGCTGTCGCAATCAGTCCTCCCGTCACAAATCCCATCAGGCCAAATTCCCGCATGGAAAGCGCACCAATGTAGGAGGAGATGGAAAAGGTAGGCCCTGGGATGCCCTGGGACAAGGCATAGCCGGTCAGGAATTCTTCCGAGCTCAAGAAATGCTTTAAATCCACAAATTCAGCATACAAATAGGGAATCAATACCTGCCCGCCACCAAAAATCAAGCTTCCATTGCGGTAAAAATTTTCAAAAAGCAAGATGGGCTGGGATTTGGTAATGGCCCCGGCAATAGCTGCAACGATCAAAACCCCTCCCCAGAGGTAGAAATTGCTCCATTTGATATGCAATGATTTGTCCTCTTCGACTTTGGGTTGGTTTTTGTACTTGATGGACGTGCTGAGCCCTCCCAAGAGGAGCATCACTGGAAAAATGTAGGGGGAACTGTAGAAGAAGGAAACAAAAGCCGAAAGCAACATCAAGACGATGGCTTCGGGAGTTTTGATCATTTTGGTGATTGTTTTTTGCGCAGCAAAAATGAGGAATCCAATAGCCATGGGTTGGATAAACTTGGCAAACTGGAGTGCTTTTGGGCTATTCTCTTGCAAAAAATGAATAAGGATAGCCGCTAAAATCATCGCGATTGTCGCGGGAAGGATCCAAACTAACAAGGTCAGATAAGCAAGTCGAGGGCCGCCCACCCGAAATCCAATTGCAGAGATTAATTGGGTGGAGGAGGGACCTGGTAGCATGCTGCAAAGCGCATTTAATTCCCAAAGTTCCTCCTCCTGTATGTAACCCCTTTTTTTGACCATGCGCTCGAGCATCATGGCAAGCAGCACCTGTGGGCCACCAAAAGCGGTCAGAGATAGGGTCAAGGTATCTCTTAGGAAGACTACATACCGGACCGCCCGAATAGACATCCTATTTCCGTAGTCCTAGTTCACGTAGCCTTTCCTCCAAAAACTCACCTGCAGTGATGTCCGTAAATTGCTTGGGTTCAGTTTCAGAAATACAGCTAGGCAAACAGCTGAGATCCATCTCTGAACGTGGATGCATAAAGAAAGGGATGGAATACCTGCTGGTATGCATCTTCTCGCGAGGAGGGTTGACCACGCGGTGGATGGTGGATTTCAACTTTTTGTTGGTAAAGCGCTCCAGCATATCTCCGACATTCACCACCAACTGGTCAGGCAAGGCGGTGATTGGAATCCATTTTCCATCTCGACGAAGTACTTGAAGACCATCCGCACTTGCACCCATCAGCA
>CANHCD010000056.1 GCA_947458795.1 Cyclobacteriaceae bacterium
AGATTCTTCTACGCCAAGTTTGTCAACAATGATGGCCTTTACTTTTTGTGCAATTTCAGACATTTTGTGATCAGTTTAGTTAATAACTCTCCGCAAAGAAATATATTTAATGCCTAATTGACAAAGAAATGGGGGAAGTAAATTTTGCATCGTGCGAATATGGCCCTTGCTACGTTTTAATTTCTATTTTTGTCTTTTCCACTGATGTTGCCAAATGAAGAAGGCCAAGCTCCAAATTGAACCTGCTTTTGACTTTGAGTTGCTTGGAATCGTATCTCCAATACGAGAATATCGGATGGCTTGGCTAGTCAACCAGGAATTGGACCTCAATTTGGTAAAAGCAGATGACTTGGAATTGGAGTTTCTAAATGCGGAGAAGTTAGAAATCGCTCAGTATTTTCTTTCTTTGCCACACGGATTTATTCAACTTTTAAAAAATAAGGCGATTAACTCCACGCAGCAACTCGCATATTTGATACCAGAACTAAAAAACTTGGATTATTTCCTTTTAGTCCAGGATGAAACAGAAGAATTGGATTTGATTAATTTTGTGAAAAAGCTATCGCAAAATCCATTGGTTCAAAGTATTGTACGAATTGATATTTCCAAGCTGAAATCAAAAGAAAACCTATTAACTTATTAATACCCTATGTCCCATTTACCCATTAAAAAGACAAAAATTTTAGCCACAATTGGCCCCGCTTCGAATTCCTATGAAATGATCAAAAGCTTGGCTTTTGCGGGAGCGAATGTTTTTCGTCTTAATTTTTCACATGGCTCCCACGAGGTACACAAGGAAGTTCTTGAGACTATCCGAAAGGTAAATCAAGAGTTGAATTGCCATTTAGGCATTCTTCAGGATCTTCAAGGTCCAAAAATCCGAGTGGGTGAAGTTGAAAATAACGGAGTTGAAATAAATCCAGGAGATAAAATCACCATTACCTCTGATCCAGTGATTGGCACAGCATCCTTGGTGAGCACCGTCTACAAGAATCTTCCTCAGGATGTGAAAGAAGGCGAGCACATCTTGATTGATGATGGAAACCTAGAGCTGGTAGTCAATAGCACCAATGGAAAAGATGTGAATTGCACGGTTATCCATGGCGGCATATTGAAATCTAGAAAGGGAATCAACCTCCCAAATACCAAAGTTTCTGCCCCTTCGCTGACCGAAAAGGATCTGGAGGATTTAGAGTTTGGCTTGGCAAATGATGTCGATTGGATTGCTTTGTCTTTTGTGCGTTCCGCTGAGGATATCACGGATTTGCGTGAGCGAATCAAAAAGGCTGGAAAGGATTGTAAAATCGTTGCCAAAATTGAAAAGCCAGAAGCGCTCGAAAATATTGACGCCATCATAGAAGCTACCGATGCAATCATGGTTGCCCGCGGAGATCTAGGTGTAGAAGTTCCCATGGAAATTGTACCGCTTTGGCAAAAGAAGATGGTGGAAAAATGCAAGCTGGCCTGCAAGCCAGTAATCATTGCTACACAAATGATGGAAAGTATGATCCAAAACCCGCGCCCTACACGTGCCGAAACGAACGATGTGGCGAACGCGGTATTGGATGGAGCTGATGCTGTGATGCTTTCTGCAGAAACAGCCTCTGGAAAATATCCAATTCATGCAGTGAAGGCGATGACCAGCATCATTACCTATTTGGAAGAAAATGCGGAGGTGTACCACAACCTTTATAAAATACCAGAGGAGGATCCTACCTTTTTGAGTAATAACCTGATTCTAATGGCAGCTAGACTTTCTAGAAATGTGAATGCAAAAGCCATTGTAGGTCTTACTTCTTCAGGGTTTACTGGATTCCGATTGGCTTCTCACCGTCCGCACTCCAATATTTTTGTGTTTACGAGAAATAAGAAACTCTTGACCCAATTATCCCTCGTTTGGGGGGTTCGAGTGTATTACTACGAAGGACAGGCCTCTACTGATGGGGTGTTTGCGGATATTGAGGCCATCTTGAAGCGAGATGGGCATGTACATGCTGGAGAAGTGATTGTGAATACAGGGAGCATGCCACTAAGCGAAAAAGGAAAAACAAACATGTTGAAATTACATGTGGTAAGTTAATCTCTCTTCGTTTGTTGAGATGAATAAAAAAAGGAGAAACATCAGTTTCTCCTTTTTTTGTGAATGAATTCCAGAATTTGGATTTTTATTTCTTGATTACCGAAAAATCGAAAGTTTCAAGGAACTTGGTTGTGAAGTTGCCTGCCTTAAATTCATCGTTTTCCAACAAGGCGATATGGAATGGAATGGTGGTTTTGATGCCATCAATCACAAACTCTTCCAAGGCGCGCTTCATCCGAACAATTACTTCTTCTCTTGTTTGACCGCTCACGATCAGCTTGGCGATCATGGAATCGTAATTGGGAGGGATGACATATCCTGCGTAAACATGCGAATCTACCCGTACACCACGGCCTCCAGGGATATGCAAATTCAAGATTTTTCCTGGGCTTGGTCTGAAACCATTTGCTGGATCCTCCGCATTGATTCGACACTCCATGGCAAACAGCTTAGGGTAGTAATTTCTACCAGAAATAGTCTCGCCCGCGGCTACTTTTATTTGTTCTTTGATGAGGTCAAAGTCGGTTACTTCCTCGGTGATGGGATGCTCTACCTGAATTCGGGTATTCATCTCCATAAAATAGAAGTTGCGGTTTTTGTCGACCAAAAACTCAATGGTACCTGCTCCTTCATAGCCAATGGCTTCAGCTCCTTTTATGGCAGCTTTGCCCATTGCATCCCGAAGTTCATCCGTGATAAATGGAGAGGGAGTTTCTTCTACAAGCTTTTGGTGTCTTCGTTGGATAGAACAATCACGCTCCGAAAGGTGACAGGCTTTGCCTGTTCTATCGCCAACAATTTGAATTTCAATGTGTCGAGGTTCTTCGACAAACTTTTCCAAATACAGTCCATCGTTGCCAAAAGAAGCGCCAGATTCCATTTTGGCATCATCCCAAGCTTTCTTGAATTCGCTGTCTTCTCGAACGATGCGCATCCCTTTGCCTCCTCCACCAGCAGTGGCTTTTAGAATCACGGGATAACCCATCTCCTTGGCAATGACTAAACCCTCTTCGATGGAGTCGAGCAAGCCTTCAGAACCTGGAATAGTTGGAACTCCTGCTGCTCTCATGGTCGCCTTGGCAGTTGCCTTATCTCCCATTTTTGCAATCATGTCTGGGGAGGCCCCGATAAACTTGATTCCATATTCCTCGCAAACTCTTGAAAATTCTTCATTTTCAGACAGGAAACCATAGCCTGGATGGATGGCGTCCGCATTGGTAATTTCTGCAGCAGCAATGATCCGCGTGATATTCAAGTAGGACTCACGGCTTGGCGCAGGTCCAATACAAACTGCTTCATCTGCAAATCGAACGTGAAGGCTGTCCTTATCCGCTGTAGAATAGACTGCTACAGTTTTGATTCCCATCTCCTTGCAGGTACGAATTACCCGAAGGGCAATTTCGCCTCGGTTGGCAATTAATATTTTTTTAAACACGTGTTTTTTGATTTAGTGCAAAAATCAACCTGCTGGGTCTACAAGGAAAAGAGGCTGGTCGTATTCTACTGGGCTTGCATTGGCCACAAGAATTTTGACAATCTTTCCAGAGATTTCTGCCTCAATTTCATTGAATAGCTTCATCGCTTCGATGATGCAGACTGTTTTTCCAGCGCTGATTGATCCTCCTTCTGTAACAAAAGGAGCCGAATCAGGATTTGCAGTTAGGTAAAAAGTGCCAATCATTGGAGACTTAATTTCTACCAAATTGGAGCTTGGTGCTGGGCTTGGCGCAGCAGGAGCAGCTGCCGCGGGGGCAGGCGCTGGAACTGCTGCCGGAGCTGCGATGTATTGAGGTGCAGGTGCTGCAGTCGCACCATCTGCGTATTTTTTTACGGAAAGCTCAAACTCCTCAGTCTTGATTTTTACTTCTGCAAGGCCGGTATTGGAGATATAGTCAATTAAATCTTGAATTTCTTTAGGTTTCATAGTGTTCTTTTTTTGTTCCATGAAATGGAGCATTTAGGGGTTTAACTATTTCAAAAAGGAATGGTAATTTACTATAAATCGAGAGATTTAAACTACTTATTTAACTCTTTCTGAGTAAGATCCATCTCGGGTATCTACCTTAATCATCGTATCCTGCTCCACAAAAAGTGGCACCATGATTACCGCACCTGTTTCTACAGTGGCCTGCTTTAGCGCATTCGTGGCGGTATCTCCTTTGATTCCAGGTTCGGTGTAGGTGATCATCAATTCTACGAAGGGAGGAAGTTCCACAGAAAGTGGAGTTTCATGCTCGGCATGTACTAGAATGTCCACAAGTTGACCATCTTTCAGCAGGTTGGGGCGTTCAATTAAGCGCTCTTCCAAGGATATTTGCTCATAGTTACTCGTATCCATGAAGTTGTATCCAAGATCATCTTTGTAGAGAAACTGATGGCCTCTTTTTTCAACGCGTGCAGTGGTCACTTTTTCCCCAGCGTTGAAAGTCTTTTCGAGGGTCTTTCCACTTCGTAAACTTTTCAACTTGGTACGGACAAAGGCAGCACCTTTTCCAGGTTTAACATGTTGAAATTCGACAATCGTGTAGATGTCGTTGTTCATTTCGAGACAAAGCCCATTTTTAAAATCTGCAGTACTTGCCATATTTCTAGTTAGTCAAATAAATTATTTCGGATCCAAGGCCCATTTCATGTAGATGGCGCCCCAGGTAAATCCGCCACCAAAGGCAGCAAGAATAAGGTTGTCTCCCTTTTTCAATTGGCTCTCATATTCCCAGAGGCAAAGAGGTATAGTCGCTGCGGTGGTATTGCCATAGCGCTCAATGTTCATCATTACTTTTTCAGGGCCCACGCCCATTCGATTGGCAGTGGCATCGATGATGCGTTTGTTGGCCTGGTGAGGCACTAGCCAAGCGATATCGTCTCCAGTGAGTCCGTTTCTTTCCATTACCTCGGCACTTACATCCGCCATATTGGTTACCGCAAATTTGAAAACGCTCGTACCTTCTTGGTAGGCAAAATGCTCTCGATTTGCAACGGTTTCCAAGGTCGCGGGCTTGCGGCTACCTCCAGCCTTCATGTGTAGGAAGTTTTCTCCAGATCCATCTGCTTTCAAAATAGCATCTACAATTCCTAAGTTTTCAGTAGTAGGCTCCAGAAGGACAGCGCCAGCGCCATCCCCAAATAGGATGCAGGTAGTACGGTCTTGGTAATCCACAATAGATGACATTTTATCAGCACCAACTACCACTATTTTTTTGTGGGTTCCGGCCTGGATAAATTGCGCCCCGAGCTGTAGCGCATACAAAAAGCCTGAACAGGCGGCTCCAATATCGAAGGAAAAGGAATTTTTAGCACCTACTTTATCCGCAATAATATTTGCAGTGGCAGGGAAGGGCATGTCCGGGGTTACGGTGGCGCAGATGATGAGCTCAACATCCATTGGATCGGTTCCTGTTTTTTCCAGCAAACCTTTGACTGCTTCAATGCCTAGTACTGAGGTTCCTTGGTTTTCGCCTTTTAGGATTCTTCGCTCTTTGATGCCCGTTCTGGACATGATCCACTCGTCATTGGTATCCACTAGCGATTCCAATTCTTTGTTGGTAAGCCGGTATTCAGGAACATATCCGTGAATGCCAGTGACCATTGCTCTTAATTTATCCATCGTATCGGATTCAGTTCTTTTTACTTTCTATCCAAGTCCTAGAAATAGTCAAGGGGTATTGGAAGATAGTGAGTTCAAAAATAACACAATGCCTTCTTAACGCCAAAGTCTTCTATTTTTGAAGAGGTAAGACCCTGTTAATCAGCTTACTTGTGTTTTATAAAAATGAAAATTCCACCCCTTTTGGGAGTGGAATCAATAATCGATTGAGGAAAATTAAGCTTTCATCTCTTTTTCGATGATTACTTGTCCCTTGTAGTAGAGTTTGCCATCCAACCAGAATGCTCTGTGAGGAAGGTGCATTTCGCCAGTGGTTGGACATTTTGCTAATCCAGGAGCCTCCAGCTTGTAATGCGTTCTTCTTTTATCTCTTCTGGTTTTCGAAATTTTGCGTTTAGGATGTGCCATTTTATGCGTGATTTATGGTTATTCTTTATTTTTTAATTTTCCAAGTTTCTCCCAACGGGGATCAACAGGTGTAGTTGACTCTTTTTCTTCTGCGGAATCTTCAGTAAATGCTTCGTCCAAATACACGAAGCCACCTTCCAATTCATTGTCCTCTTCATCCAATTCATTCCTGTAATCGGGATGAATTTTTTTTAAGGGTAAGGCCAGTAAAATAAATTCGTAGATGAGTTGCGCAACATTGATGGAAGGGGTGTCCCTTGTAATCATCATGACGCTTTCGTCTATTTCTTTTACTTCTGACCCAAACTTGTAGATCATCTTTTCAGTGAAATCCAAGGGATGTTCAAATGTCTCTAGACTCCTGTCGCAAACCAACGTTACCTTTCCAACGATGTGAAAAGTGAGTTCAATCAAGTTTGCCCCTTTGTCTACCTTAACCCATGCGGTTAAGTTTCCTTTTTCCAAAAGTTCGTTTCCCTCCACCTGCTGAAAGAAAGCATCTCCAATAGGGAAGTCTACTTCGTGTAGTCCTTCCTTATATTTAATGACTTCAATATCAAAGGTTTTCCAAAACTTCACGTTACTTCCTTTCGAATTAAGTCCGCAAATTTAGGTAATAATTTATCATCAGTGAAACAGAAATTGAAATATAATTCGGCTTCATCGATCTTTTTTACTTTTTGACGCTATTCTGTGCTTGGTGAATGCCGTTCCACAATATCAGATGCAAGGAATAATGCGGCTCTCATGGAGGAACAATCCGCAACATTTTTTCCGGCAATCGCATAGGCTGTGCCATGATCTGGAGAAGTTCGTACCACGGAAAGTCCTGCAGTGAAGTTGACTCCGCTACTGAATGCAATGGATTTGAAAGGGATAAGTCCCTGGTCATGGTAAAGGGCAAGTACCCCATCAAACTTTTGCTGGTGCATCATACCAAAAAAGCCATCTGCAGGGTAGGGGCCAAAAACGTAATGCTTGGCATCTTTTAATTCTTGAATGGCGGGCTTGAGGATAGTTTCTTCCTCTGAACCCAGTAACCCATCTTCCCCTGCATGTGGGTTTAATCCTAGAATGGCAATTTTTGGTTTATTGATGCCAAAATCCTGCTCTAGGCTCTTGATGAAAATCTTAGTTTTCTCGATTACTTTTTCTTTGGTTACTGCAGCGGCAACTTGCGCCAAGGGAATATGGCCTGTAACTAAGCCTACCCGTAGGTCTTCACCTACCAGCATCATCAAACCTGACTTGCTCCCAGTGGCTTCGATTAAATATTCGGTATGCCCCACAAAAGGGACTGCCTCGGAGTTGATATTACTTTTTGACAGGGGAGCCGTCACCAAAGCCTGAATTTTTCCAGACTTTAAATCCTCCACTGCAGCTGCGAATGAAGCAAGTGCAAGTTTTCCTGCCTCCTGCGTTTCTACCCCTGGAATGACTTCAGGACATTCCTCTAGGCAGTTGATTACATTCACTTTTCGGTGTTGGATTTCCTCATGGTTTCGAACCTGGGTAAAGTAAAATTCTTCGAGGTTCAATAACTTTTTATAGTGTGACAAGGCTTTGCCATGCCCATAAATCAAAGGAGTAAAATTGCTGAAAACGCGTGAATCAGCAAGTGATTTGAGGATTACCTCTGGTCCAATCCCATTGATGTCTCCGATACTAATTCCAAGGATGGGTTTATGTTTCTTTAGTTGCATGGCGTTAAGTAGTGCAGAGGCGCGAAACAAAATTCCGTGCCATCTGGGAATAATCCCTTAATTTTGAGTCGGCAATTTACAAAAAAAAACCAGAGGGTTACGATGGAAAAGGTCAAACCTAAAAAGCATCTTGGTCAGCATTTTTTGATTGATCTGAGCATCGCAGCACGAATTGCTGAGGCGGTAGATGGCCACATGGGCGTAACTCAGGTGCTGGAAATAGGGCCAGGGATGGGGGTGCTGACCGATTTTTTAGTAAAGGGCAACTTGGAAGTTCACCTTATTGAGATTGATCGGGAGAGTATTGCCTACTTGCATCAGAAGTATCCGGACTTACAAGATCGGATTTTAGAAGGCGATTTTTTAAAGTTTGATTTGTCAACTGCTTTTCAAGCTCCGATAGCGATAGCAGGCAATTTTCCGTACAACATTTCCTCTCAGATCTTCTTTAAAGTTTTAGAACACAAAAATCAAGTAACGGAGGTGGTATGCATGCTCCAAAAAGAAGTAGCGCGACGAATTGCCTCCCCAAAAGGAAGTAAGGAATATGGCATCCTTTCGGTTTTACTTCAGGCTTGGTACGACATTGAATACCTATTTTCGGTTCCTCCTGGAGTGTTTAATCCTCCCCCGAAGGTAAATTCTGGAGTCATTCGTCTCAAAAGAAATCAAGTACAGCAACTGGATTGCAATGAGAAACTTTTCTTTCAAGTGGTAAAGGGAGGATTCGGAAATCGACGGAAAACGCTTCGAAATTCCCTAAAATCATTCCAACTTACAGAAGAGTTTAAGGCTAATCCGATTTTAGATAAGCGTGCAGAGCAATTGGATGTGGCGGATTTTGTATTTTTGACTCAACAAATTGAAAAAGGCCGTGGAGCAAATTAAAAAATTTGAGCTTTCCAAAGAGTACCTGGAGCGTCTCCAATCGGGGATTGAGGCTCAGGAAACGGCCTACATTCTCGATTCTTTAGCGGGTGTCAATGTGGCGGATATTGCCGCTATCCTGGACGAACTGGATACTGTTGAATCCATCTATGTTCTGCGACTTGTAGAAAGTCAACTGGCAGCTGATATTATAATTGAACTCTACGATAATACCCTTGAAAAAGTCCTTCAAGAGGTAGAAATAAAGGAAATCGCATCTTGGATCCAGCTGATGGATTCCGATGATGGAGCTGATATTATTAGTTTCTATTCGGATAAGGAACGGGAAGAAATTATCGCTGAAATAGACGATCG
Source organism: Cyclobacteriaceae bacterium (assembly GCA_947458795.1). GTDB lineage: Bacteria > Bacteroidota > Bacteroidia > Cytophagales > Cyclobacteriaceae > Algoriphagus. The sequence continues at coordinate 9,038 of CANHCD010000056.1, forward strand.
AATCAAGCTGGAGCAAATCTTGGAATTGCTTCGCTATGAAGAAGATACGGCCGGTGGCATCATGGCCAAGGAATTTATACGTGCCAACAAAAATTGGAACGTGGTTCAGACCATCAATGAAATCCGCAGGCAAGCGGAAAATGTAGATAAGTTTTATTCCATCTACGTAGTGAACAATAAGCAGCAGCTGCTTGGTCGGGTTTCGCTCAAAAAAATCATTCTTTCTGCCTCAGATACTACCATTGAAAGCATCATGGAGGATGAGGTGATCTCGGTACCTGTGTATATGGATCAGGAGGAGGTAGCGACACTGATGCGAAAGTATGACTTGGAATCTGTGCCGGTCGTGAATGCCAAAAATAAGTTGGTAGGACGAATCACAGTAGATGATATTTTGGACGTCGTGCAAGAGGAAGCTGAGGAAGATATGCAGGCTATGGCCGGGGTTTCGGCTGACATTGAAGAATCGGATTCAGTATTCACCATTTCCAAAGCTCGATTACCCTGGCTTTTGATTGGGGTTATTGGAGGGTTGATGGGCGCCAAACTCATTGGCTTTTTTGAAGGAGGACTTTCGAAATACTTGGCATTGGCTTCCTTCATTCCATTGGTTGCTGCAACGGGCGGCAATGTGGGGATTCAAGCATCCTCTCTTATTGTGCAGTCCCTCGCTTCGAAGTCTGTCTTTGACGATACCCCATGGCAACGATTTTTAAAAGGTTTTTTGGTTGCCT
>CANHCD010000057.1 GCA_947458795.1 Cyclobacteriaceae bacterium
ATTTTCATGAGAATAGACGAAAGTTTGGCTTGAAGTTAAATTCTAATCAGGCCTTTGGATTCATGGATTATCAGTTAGCAATTGCTCCTGAATTACTTCAAAACAGCAGTGCTTGAGCGCTTCATCCGATTCAAAATCTGCTGGATTGAGCGCTTGATGCAGGACCATTTTGGCTGGCATTCGCTTTAAAATCAAATCCTTTTGATCTGCCAAAATTACATGATTGTAGGATAAGGTTACAGGAATGATGGAGATTTGTTTCTCCATGGCTAATCGAAATGCTCCGTTTTTAAATGGCACTAAATGGGGAGGATTTTGGGTATAGATGCCTCCTTCGGGAAATAACACCAAGCTGCTCCCACGATCTAGTGCCAAGCCTGCTCTCCGCATGGTTTCTGCTCGGCTTTTGACCCGGTCCCGGTCCACTGCGATGTGTAGATTTTTGAAATAGTACCCAAAAAATGGAGCCTTTCGAATGGATGCCTTGCCAACAAAAACAGCATCTCCAGGAATAAATCCCATCATTGGCACATCTAGGTAGCTAAAATGATTTGCCAAGAAAATATAGGGTTTTCCTTTTTCAAGGGTTCCTTCAACTTCAACTTTCACCGGTAGGAAGATGATTGAAAAGAGCGTTTTGGCCCAATATTGATTGATTTTTCTCCCATACTTATTCCAAGCTGGAACCCAGATGCAGCAAAGGAAAAAAGGGTATAAGATCGCAAATGTCAGCACAGCAGCAACTGCGACATAATAGGTGTAGATTCGTTTACTCCACATGGTCATGGTTGATCATTGCATTAGCGACTTGTGTGAAATAACCCAACAACTCCTCACGAACTTCTTGTTCCAGGGGTACCTTATCTACTGCGTGGAGCATGGCATTCATCCAATGGCCTCTCATTTTTGAGTCAATTTTCCATTGCATGTGGCGCATGCGAAGTCTGGGGTGACCTCGTTCTTCAGAATAGGTTTGAGGGCCTCCAAGTACCTGAACAAGAAACAAGTAGATCCGTCTTTCGGCAGCTTCTAGATCTTCTGGATACAAACTTCTTAGTTCAGGGATTTTGCCAACTTCCTCGTAGAAATTTTTAGCTAATTCTTGGAGTGAAGCTTCACCGATGCGTGGGTAAAGTAAGCCTAAGGAGTTCATGCGTTAAAATTAGCCATTTTTGAATTTTAGGCTTCCCATTTTTTCACTCTTAGGGAAGTTCCTTCGGTAGAAATGACTTCGATCGATTCCCCTTGTTCCAAAAAATCGCCTCGGGAATAGGCATCGTAAATCTCTCCGGCGATTTCCACCTTGCCACTTGGTCGAAGTCTGGAGTGCACGGTGCCAATTTTTCCGACCAAACTTTCATCGTAGACTCTTACGGTATATCCTTGGGCGCTTTCTTGGGTACTGGCTAAGGTCAAATGCTTAAATGCTCCCCATTCGTTTACTTTTGGAGTGAGCCAAAATACCAAGCCAACTCCAGCCAAGGCAGCCAAAATCACGGTAAGCAAAGCCTCAAAAAGTTGTGAAGCGGGCACCAAGTCAAAATCAAAAGCCTGGTTTGGAAGCATGCCCAGCACCAGCCCACCTAGGGTCAGCACAATTCCCGCTACCCCAAACACCCCGAAGCCAGGAATAATCAACAATTCGACGGCAAGCAGGATGAGGCCAATTACAAAAGCTAGGATTTCCCAATTTTCCGCTAAGCCATTCAGGTAATAGGGAATAAAGTATAAAAGTGCTGCACTTACAGCTAGGGCTAGCGGGAAACCTATTCCAGGACTTTGCAACTCAAAATAGATTCCTCCAATGATCAAAAGGATCAAAATACCGCTTACCGCAGGACTTAAAAAGAATGAAATAATGGTGTCCACTGTTTTCTCTTCGTACGCAATGATTTCGGCAGACTGCAAATTTTGGGCTGCTAAAATTTCTTTAGTGGATGCATATTGTCCTTCACAAAAGCCATTTTTAATGGCTTCGGCCACTGAAAAAGTAATGACCGAGCTAGAATCGGAAATTCCAGGCACTACCAACTTTTCATCAACCATCGCTTCGGCAATTTGTGGGTTGCGTCCAGTAGCCTCAGCGGTGCTGCGCATCATGGAGCGCATGTAGGATTGGTATTTGTCAGGTGCGGCAGCTCCATCGGTTCCATTGACTACTGTTGCTGCACCGATACTTGCGCCGGGAGCCATGTAAATGCTATCGCAGGCAATGGAAATCAATGCACCAGCAGAAGCAGCATCCTTGTTGATAAATACATAAACTGGGATTTTGGATTCTAAAATTCGAGTGCGAATCTCATCTGCATCCGTTACTGCTCCGCCGTAGGTATCCATTTGGATAAGAATCACATCCGCTTTGATTTTTTCAGCCTGATCCATTGCCAACTTTACCCGGCGATTCATGCCTGGATCAATATCTTGATCAATCGCAAAGGTGAATACCTTTTTTTGCGTTTGCTGGGCAGATAATACGCCTGTTGAAATCGTCAATAGAAGGATAAGTAGTAATCGAGTCATGTAAAGATCTTTTTCGCTGTTGAAAGCTATAGGTTACCTTGGAGCAGCACCTAAAGTGAAATTGATTCTTGGTTAAAAGTAATGTTCTAATTTAAGGAAAATTACCGTTTGGCAACTTGAATAATGAGGGATGAAGGTTAATTTTGTTGGCGTACTTATTCGCCTCATCTCAGATCCTTTTTGTCAGCCCCCTATGTCTGGTAGATTCAAACTCTTCTTCTGTAGCGTTTTTTTATTCCTCAGCTTCCAGTTTGCTGCCCATGCAGCAGCTCCTGTAGGATTGGATTCTGTTGGAATTCAGCAAATAGAAGGCAGGGTATTTATCATTCACAAGGTTGCCTATCAGGAAACCTTGTTTTCCATTTCACGGAGATACAAGGTTCAAATGTCCGAGATTCAACAATCCAATAGAATCTTGAAACAGGGCCTCAAGGAAGGTCAAATGCTGCTTGTACCTTATGGCCAAGCAACTAGCAGTTTGGATTCCTCAGTGCCAAATTCTACTGATGCTGCGGCCTCATCCGAGACTTCAGCCAGCACTATCAGTCGGGATACAAGCTTTGAAAATGCTGTTGCTCCAGGTTCCTTGACTTCTGAAGATACGCCATTACCTGCACCAACAATTCCAGCCAAAAACGATAAAACAACAGCTCCAACTGTAGAGGCACCTGCAACGAATTCAACCAAAACAGCCCCTCCGGTCACCATCCAAAAAGTTAAAATCACGCACAAAGTAAAAAGTGGCGAGTCCTTATCTACCATTGCAAAAAAATATAAGGTTTCGGTAGCAGAGCTAAAATCTTGGAATTCGTTGTCGAGTGATAAACTTTCAATAGGAAAGGCCTTGAAAGTAATCACTAAAAAAGCGGTGCCTGTGAAGCAAAATGGTACTCAGACCCAAGCTGAACCCTTGGTGGCCGATGCAGCCGTGAAGGAAGAAGTTAAAAAGGAAGAACCCAGAGTTACTGATAGAAAAACCGAGATTCCCAATGAAACTAAGGAGGTAGTCTTTATTTCCACAAAGTCCCCATCGGCAACCACAAAAGCGACGGGGGATGGGATTTCTCATACCGTCAAGTCAGGTGAATCTTTATTTTTACTTGCCAAGATGTATGGATCCTCCATTGAGGAATTAGTACAATGGAACGGTCTGACTTCCAATAATATAAAAGTAGGTCAAACGCTTCAAGTTGGACGAGCGGCTACTACTGCTGCATCTACTAATCCTATTGCAGCTACTACTACTACACCTACTACCACTACTTCTGAGGTTGAGGTTAAAGAAGTGAAAAGTGAGCCAACTGTAACTGTTCCTGCTACTGAACCAAAGCAGGAGTCCACAGCGCCAAATACTTCAGGAGGATTTACGAATACGAAAGAGTCTGGCTTGGCCGAAGTTATTCCTGGTACCGAAGCAAATAAAAAGTACCTGGTACTACACCGTAACGCGCCCGTTGGCAGTGTGATCCGAATAAAAAATGAGGAAAATGACCTGACCATCTTTGCTCGTGTGGTAGGAGTATTGCCTGAGACGGGGGACAACTCTAAAGTGCTGATCAAACTCTCAAAAGCGGCATTCGAACAATTAAAAGGAGTGAATACACGATTCCCTGTTGAGATCTTGTATTAAAAATACAGGATTTGCTCCAGTAGTCTTTGGGCTGTTTTCAGTAGGCCTGTTCCAATTCAAGTAGGCTTTCTCCCTGATTTTGCATGTCAAAAATCCAGCTGTTCTTTCATCATGTGTTCCGATTTATTTGGAACGGCATTTTTATTCTTTCCTATCCCATCTTGGCAAGTTTTGGTTTGCTTTTCATTGGGCTTACCTTTTTGTTTTCGAAGTTGTCCCAGCTATTGACTCGCTTAAGGCCGGATTCAAAAAGTGGGGTGGTGGTAGAGACTGCTTGGGAGACGCTCCCCAATTCCAATGACTTATTAGAGTCAAAAGTCGAAAAACAAATTCTTTTTGGACCAGTAGGAGTAAGGCTTAGACGAAAGGATGGTGTCCCCACCGTTTTGAGAGAACATGTTTTTGGGAAAAAAGTGCGCCTGATTGAGAAGGGGTATATTTTGGAGAAATGGAATACCTTAGAATCAGCAGCACTTCCAGATTTTGATATTTGCCTCTATGATCCAGAAATGGATAGCATTCGCTTCCTAACTCAAATCAGTTGTTTCGACTGGCACCTTGCCGAAGAAAAAGACAATGAATTGGTATTTAAATGGTTTGATGGTACCCAAGGAGGAGAACGGATTGTACACCTATGAACCAGCGCATCAAAGATTTTTTAGATCAAAAAGTAGCACTATACAACCAGCCTAATTTTATCGAGTTAGATCCAATCTCCATTCCGCATCGCTTCGATAAAAAGCAAGACATTGAAATTGCGGGTTTTTTTGCAGCAATCCTGGCTTGGGGACAGCGAAAAACCATCCTCAATAAATGCAGTGAGCTGCTTGGACGCATGGATGATGCTCCCTACGATTTTCTAGTCAATCATTCTGAAGGTGACTTGAAGGCGTTTTTAGGTTTCAAGCACCGCACCTTCAACGATGTCGATGCACTTTATTTCATTCACTTTTTATCCTGGATTTATCGGCGTCAGGATAGTTTGGAAGGAGCCTTTCTAATCGGTCAAACTGGTGCAGTAGACAGCATGGAGTCCATGCTGATTCAGTTTCAACGCCATTTTTTTAGCTTGGAGGATGCCCCATCCCGAACCAAGAAGCACATTTCCTCTCCGGCTACACGTTCGGCATGCAAGCGCATCAGCATGTACCTGCGCTGGATGGTCCGCCAGGATGAGCAGGGGGTGGATTTTGGGATTTGGAAGCAAATCAGTCCTGCCCAACTCATTTGTCCTTGTGACTTGCATGTGGATCGGGTAGGGAGAAAATTAGGATTGATTACCCGCAAGCAAACCGACTGGGGCACCGCCCTGGAACTCACTCAAGTCCTTCGATCCTTTGATCCGCTTGATCCTGTGAAGTACGATTTCGCGCTATTTGGACTAGGAGTAGAGGAGAAGTTTTAGAATGAGATTCATTACCGCCTAGCTTCTTTAGCTTAAAAAGGAGCCTTAAAGTTGAAGAATAAGTTGCCCAAACCCTGCTTGTTAATGGAATACTCCAATCGAAATACAGCGTCATATCCTGTAACGAGGTCGATACCAGCTCCATATCCAAAAAGGTACTGATTGGTGAGTGCCAAGTTTTCTGGAATCCGATTGCGATCCCGCACTGCCCCCTGATCAAAGTTGCCACTGAGGTAAATACTGAGCGGAAGGGTGTTGAATTGATCGTTGTAGATGGTTCGAGAAAGGTCAAAACTGGTCTTGATCAGTTGGTAACGCAAGCTATTCTTATGCACAACTAGTTGCTGGCCTTCGATGACGTTAAGCTCGTAGCCTCGGATGAAATTGGGCGCATATCCAATTCCTCTAACCAAGGTGTAGGGTTGATTGGGACTTGTAAACCATCCTGCACTCAATCCTGAAGCAAAATGAAATCCCTTGCCGAGCGACACATACTTATTAGCCGTTACGTTGAGTTCCAATTCGTACAAATTCTTCTTTGAGAGGAGCCCATATTTCGTCGCGGTCAACTGTAGTAATTCCCCTTTGGTGGCATAGGCAATGTTATCTCGTTTGTCATGCAAAAAAGAATACTGGAAAAAGGAAAAGGAGAGTCGATTTCCCGGCTTGAGAAAGTAGTTGGGGTTTTGCTCCAGAACCTTTGGAGATACCCAAGTAGTGCTATGGCCAAGCGTCAGTAAATGGAAGTTGTAAAAGGTGCGACGAAAAGTGTAGCGAAGTGCTGTGCCGAAATTTTTCCGTAATACTTCTTCGAGAGGCGAATTATAAAACAGTTGACGATTGTTTTTTGAGGCGATAGGAACAGTTTTCTGATCTCGGTAGCTGAGCTGAAAAGAAAGTCCATGCTTTTGTTGCCGATCAATATAGGGTTTGGAATAAATAACTTCAAAACCTTTTGTAAATCCCATTTGGCCTGAAAAACGAAATTTTTCATTTCTACCCCCCACATTGGCATGGTTTATTTTTATCCCATAGTTGACACGAGACCAGTCGCGATCCTGGTTGGTCCACCACTCAGCAAAGTTTCGGTCGGCCAATTGAAAGATCACCGAGGGGAGAATGTACCAGCGCTCTTTGACAGAGATTAAGACTTCAACTTCCTCAGGGCCGATAATCAAAGGGGTGATTTCCACCTCGTTGAAAAGGCGCAGGTTGAAAATTTTCTGTTGATCCGCTTTGAGGATGCTTAGGAAGTTTTCCCAATCGTAGGAGTAATTGGTAATGAAATCCAGTTCACGAAGAATGATCTCTTTTTCGGTTTTTTCATTCCCGATGATGTAGATGGAATTGACGCGAATTTGTTTTGGAGTTTCCAGAATCTGAAGGCTGTCTTGCCCTTGAACTGGAAGCGAAAAAAGGAATATGCCGCAAATAAAAAGTAAGCTGCGAACCGCAAATAAAAACTGGCGAAAAGAAAATTTATACCGGTAAATTTGCTCCAATCGTTGCATGTTTGAAAAAAATGGTAAGCACTATGTTCAAGACCTACCTCCGAAAGATAGCCATATTTCCTGTACTGGTCTACCAATATGTGATTTCACCAATTTTCCCAGCAAGCTGCCGATACAGTCCTACCTGCAGTCAATACATGAAAGAAGCCATCCTCAAGCATGGTGTACTCAAAGGAGGATGGATGGGACTCAAACGGATCGGTAGATGTCAGCCCTGGGGAGGACATGGTCATGACCCCGTACCTTAGTCGATTTTTGGACTTCCCTTTTTTAAGGCTCGAATTACCATGATCAATCCTATAGTAATCAGAGGGATACTCAAGAGCTGCCCCATATTCAACTGCATGGATTGTTCAAAATCCACCTGAACTTCTTTGAAGAATTCCCATCCAAAGCGTGATCCGAACACCAGAATGAAAAATAGGCCGAAAAGTAGCCCGTCAGGCAGTTTGGATTTGTACTTAATCCACAGGCTTAGCAGCAATAGGAAGATTAACAAATAGGTCACTGCTTCGAAGACCTGAGTAGGGTATTTTACTCGTCCAAGCGTTTTAACTGTGACAAGGTAACTAGTTGCCTGTTCTTTGATTTCTAGCTGGAGAGGCGTATTCTGGGGCTCCGCCAAAAACTCTTTGGAGGAGTTAAACTGTGTGAGTGCATACTTGATGTCTTGCGAAAGTACAGACTCCAAACTCTCTTTCGTGTAATTGCCCTTCGAGATTACTAGATCGAAATTGACAGGCACAATTCCTGTACCTATGATTTCCCCGTCCCGATCCAAAGGTTTGTAAGCTTCTATAGATTCGATGGGTACACGTAGCGTACTCAAGATTTCTTCTGTATCGCGAGCATAGACGATTCCAGTGTCCGAATTGGTGTCTTTCCCGCCAATTTCTGAATTCATCAAATTACCCGTCCGAATCAGCGCTCCAGTCAGTGCTACAACGATCACAATCCGATCCACAACCCAAAGATAGCGCATGCCCTGGTTCCGTCTACAGTAGAGCCAGAGGGCAATAGGAATAGAAATCGCAGCACCATGGGAGGCTAGTCCTCCTTCCCAAATTTTAAGGATATTCAAGGGGTTGCCCAGGTATTTTTCAGGCTCATAAAACAAGACATGTCCCAAGCGTGCGCCAACGATGGTGGCCAAAACCATGTAAATCGTGAGCTGATCTACCAATTCAGGATTTTTTCCTTCTTTCTTAAAAAAGTGAACCATGATTGGCTGGGAGATGATAAATCCCAAGGCGAAAAGTAAACCGTACCATCTGAAGCGGTCAAAGCTCTCGAAAATCGTAGGGCTAGGATCCCAAACAATAAAGCTAAAAAGAAATGAAAGCATGCTTAGTTCTGGTCTAATTGAGTTAATTCTTCTTCAAAACCTCCAGAGAGGATAGGGAATCGACACCAGGTTTTGGGGTCTACATTGAAATCATCCAAGTGGAATGAGGGAGCCAAGCGTTCCCTTTTCCATTGATTTCGAGACCAAAGTCGGAAGAATTTTTTAATATATTCCTTCAGTTCGGCCTCTTCAAACTCATTTTTTTTCCGCAGTGCAACAAATACCTCTAGGGGTGAACGACGGTCTCGGATTGCCAAGCGTTCGATCTCCACCAAAAGGGAATAGGGCATGAGGTCTTTTTCATCCGTTTGGCTTCGCTCAAGTGGACGCAATTCAGCGGTAGGGGTCAGTGAATTCACCTCACGTAATCCTGGACGGTCTAGGTTTTTCTCTGCCCACTGCAACCAGTGAATCACAAAATCCTTGTCCACACCAGCAATCGGAGAAATACTTCCACTGGTATCCCCATCCATGGTCGCATAGCCCACATCCCCCTCACTACGATTGGAGGTGGATAAGAGCAAGGCATTTTTCAAATTGGTGAGGAGCCAGATGATGGGTGAGCGCGTGCGTGCTTGGATATTCTGTAAACTGATATCGTCTTGCTCCCAAGTAAGTGCTCTTCCCAAAGCGGCTTCTATTTTTTGGGTGTAGCCCTGCACTTCCTCGTCGATGGTCCAACTCATAAAGGTTGCTCCAAGACTTTCCGCCAGCACCTTAGCTGAGTTTAAGGTAGCTTCTGAAGAGTTTTTCGTGCCTTGGTAGGCGGTGGTTAGGAGCTGATTTACCAAGCTTTTCTCAGGGTCCTCCTTGCTCGCCTTGAGCGGTAAGCCAAGTTTGGATATAAACCCATCTACTCCAAGTTCTTGGATGCCTCTTCGCACCATTTCAGCAACGAGCACGGCGATAGTCGAAGAATCTGCTCCTCCAGAAAGGGAAAGGACAAATCCTTTGGATTTACTCTTGCGGAGGTAATCAAAAAGTGCCAAGCTTGAAGCTTGCACAAACTCCCATTCTTTGGGTTGGATAGGAGCAATAGTCTGGGTTTTATTTTCGAGGGTAAAGGCACATACCTGAACTGATTCAAAGGAAAGTAGCTGGTTTCTTCCAAGCACCTCACCCTCCTTTGCCAATAAAATCTCCCCATCAAAAATCATTCTTCCTGCCTCATTTCCGAGCAGGTTGACATAAAAATAGTAGCAGTTGAACATCGCAGAGCTCTTGGAAACTAGTGCTTTCCGCTCCAGGGTCTTGTTCATTGCAAAATGAGAGGCGCTGGGATTGAAAATCAAATCTACCTTCCGGTCACAAAGCCGGTATCCAG
>CANHCD010000058.1 GCA_947458795.1 Cyclobacteriaceae bacterium
AGGGAGAGGTAGGTGAGCAGGCCACCATGTTTTTCCTAGATCCTTGTGGCAATGCCCTTGAGTTTAAATCCTTCCAAGATCCCTCCCAGATCTTTGCAAAATAACACCCACTTGAAGACTATTTCTCTGAATCAGTCCCTAGGCCCTGTAGTCCGTATTGGAAAAAAGGACTATCTTTTTTTTAGCGGGACTTCCTATTTGGGGATGGAGGCGGATAGGCATTATGAAGCGGTGCTCCAGGATTGTATCCGGCAATATGGAACAAATCATGGTTTGAGCCGTGTCAACAATGTGCGACTGAAAGTTTTCGAGGAGTTCGAGAAATTTTTCGCGAAAAATGCAAAGGCCGAAGCTGCTGCGGTGATGAGTTCTGGTTATCTGGCAGGGATTGCCGCTTCTCAATGGCTTTTCCCGAAGGCTGATACCTGTTGGGCAGCGCCGGACACCCATCCGGCCATTCTTCCTTTAGGGCTACAAGTAGATACCCAGACGAATTTTGTGACCTGGAAAAAAAAGTGTTTGGAACAATCAGAGGCACTTTCTCCCAGGAAAATTTTGATTTTGGGAAATTCGGTGGACCCACTTCGTGCAGCCATTCACGAGTACTCTTGGGTAAAGGAACTTGCAAAAAAGCATGAGGTGACCTTGCTTCTAGATGAGAGTCATGCCTTCGGGGTATTGGGAAGATCCCTATTTGGGACCTATGCGGACCAGCAATATCCTCAGGTAAATCTGGTGGTTTCCGGATCCTTGGGAAAAGGCTTGGCCATGCCGGCAGGGATTATTTTGGGAAAACGAGAGGTGATCGAGGGGATAAAAAGTCAGCCCATTTTTACTGGAGCATCCCCAGGTTCCCCAGCCAATCTGCAGACTTTTTTGGAGACGCAGGATATTTATAGGGCTCAAAGTCAAAAAATTCGAGACTTTTCGGGAATTTTCAGCCAAGAAACAAAGGACTTATCCACGCTGATAGGCTCCCCAAATTTTCCAGTGTTTATCCTCAAGAATCCAAGCTGGTCGAAAGATCTAGAGAAAATGGGATTCATCACTTCCTCTTTTTCCTATCTTACATCTGATAGCCCTGTCATCAGCCGAATCGTTCTCTCTGGATTTCATTCGCTCTGGGACCTGGTGGCGTTAAATGAAGCGTTGCACTATCTTTCTAGCAAACGATGAAACAACTTCTTGTCCTCCTTTCGGTATCTTTTTTGATCTTCTCCTGTCAACCTAAGAATCCGGTACCCTTTGTGGACGGGTTGGAAGCGTACCCAACCTTGCAAAAGGTGCTTGCCGATACTGCCAAGTACCAGGTTCAAATTCGCTACACGCAGATCGACCGCAACGAGCATGGTAATCCGCTATTTACTACGCATTCTTTCAATTTGGATGATTCTCGATATTTCTATCCTGCCTCCACAGTAAAATTGCCGATTGCACTTCTGGCTTTGGAGTGGCTGGAGGAGCAGCAACTCGAAGGTTTGACTTTGGAGACCACTATGCTCACCGACTCGGTTCGTCCATCGCAGTTGCCTTCTTGGAAGGATTCGAGTGCTCAAAATGGCCTGCCAAGTATCGGGCACTACATCAAAAAAATCCTACTTGTCTCAGATAACGATGCCTCCAACCGATTGTATGAATTGTTGGGGATGGATTACATCAATACGAAGTTGAAGGAAAAAGGGCTAGCGAATACCGTGATTACGCAGCGACTGAGCTTTCCCATTTCTGCCGAAGAAAACCGGCAGTTCAATCCTATCCGATTTGTGGATACCGCCGGGAAGATCCTTTTGGAAATCCCTGCTCGACAGGCGGACAGCGCCTACGTGGTGCCAGGCTATCCCAAGCTGGGCCAGGCTTACTACAAAAATGACAGTTTGATCCAGGGGGGAATGGACTTTTCCTACAAGAACAAGTTTTCCCTTTCGGACTTACATGGCGTGATGCAGCGGACCATTTTCCCGGAGGCCTTTGTTGGGATCGAACGGTTTAACCTCAATGAGGAGCATCGGAATTTTGTACTCAAGTACATGAGTATGCTGCCTAGAGAAAGTAGGTTTCCTACCTATGACACCACTGAATTTTACGACAGCTTCTCCAAGTTTTTCAAGTTTGGGACTGACAAAGCGCCGATTCCAACCCGCTTCCGGGTGTTCAACAAGACTGGCTGGTCCTATGGACACCTGATTGATGGAGGGTATTTTGTTGATTTTGAGACTGGGGTGGAGTTTTTTGTTTCCGCTATCGTCTATGTCAATGAAGACCAGATTCTCAACGACGACAAGTACGAAACAGATGAAATTGGATTGCCTTTCTTTGCAGAATTAGGGGAATACCTGTATCAACTGGAATTAAAAAGAAAGAAACAAATCTCACCAGATTTGAGCAAATTTAAGTTGAGCTACTAAGAGCGCTATCGTTTTCCTGACGTCAGGAAAACGTTCAGAATGGACCCAGGGGCAGATAAAGAGATCTAAGCCATCCGACTCTCCCACTTTGTTAGTTGCTTGATTGCCAAAAAAAGAGAAGTCGAAAGGAGGAAATCGCTTTTAATCGGGATTACTTTTCTTTGAGTAGTTGTCCGACTAGTTGTACCATTTACAACTGAAAATAATGAAATAATTATCGCTGAATTTGAGTAGATTTAAGTTGAGCTACTAACGTAGATTTTTTGAATATTTTTTAACCCTAATTTTTAGCATTATGAAATCAGAAGAAATCAAGCAATTGTTTGCGCAGTTTGAAACTGCTGCTGTCGATTTGGAAGGGGTGGAATGTTGGAGCGCCCGAGAATTGCAGCTTTTGTTAGGTTACAACAAATGGGAAAATTTTGAGAAGGTAATCCAAAAAGCCAAGGAGGCTTGCCAACATGCGGGCGAGGAGGTTCTCTATCATTTTCCTGACGTCAGGAAAACGATCCTAATGCCAAAAGGGGCAGAAAAAGAGATTGAAGACATCCTACTCACACGCTATGCAAGTTACCTGATTGCACAAAATGGGGACAGTCGAAAAGAGGAAATTGCCTTTGCTCAAAATTACTTCGCTGTACAGACCCGGAGAGCGGAGTTGGTCGAACAAAGGCTGCTGGCAGACGAGCGAGTAAAAGCGAGAGAGAAACTAAGCCAAACGGAAAAACAGCTTTCTGGAATTCTCTACGAAAGAGGAGTGGACAACCAAGGCTTTGCGGTAATTCGGAGCAAAGGGGACCAGGCTCTTTTCCGATTATCCACCCATCAATTGAAAATAAAAATGGGAGCGCCCGAAGGACGGCCTGTTGCCGACTTTTTACCAACAATAAGCATCAAGGCAAAAGACCTAGCCACGGAGATGACGGGATTGAATGTGCAAATCAAAGACCTTAGCGGGCAGAACAAAATTGAAAAGGAGCATGTGGATAATAATTCGGCAGTTCGTGACATGCTTACTCACCGTGGAATTGTTCCTGAAAATCTCCCCGCTGCTGAAGATGTCAAAAAATTGAAACGAAAGTTGCAAGGTGATGAGAAAAATGTGCTGAAGGATTCCAAAAGAAGGAAGAATGATTCAGATTGATTTTGTTTTGAATCCCATTAACATCTATTTTGTAGATTATAACTAATGATTAATGGGAAAAATAATATTGGGGGATTCCAAATACGGAAAAGTAGTAGCAATTTATGATGGTGACAAGTTGATCCAAGGAGATTCCAGATATGGTAAAGTAATCGCCAGAGTTGATGGGGACAAAATTATTCAAGGAGATTCCAAATATGGTAAAGTGGTTGCAAGAATCGATGGAGATAAAGTAATCCAAGGGGATTCAAAATATGGAAAAGTTGTTGCGAGAGTTGATGGTGATAAAATTATCCAGGGGGACTCGAAATATGGAAAAGTAGTTGGCAGGGTTGATGGCGGAGGATTAATGTCCGCCTCTGTTGGCGCAGTATTTATTACTTTAATGTAATGATGAAGAATTTAATGATTGCCGTTAGGGCGCTCTACATGTTTGGCGGGCCTTTTGTTGCCATTTATCTTCAAAGGATAATTGGGAATAAAGTAAGTTTTATAATTTTAATCACTTTACTCTCCTTATTGATTGCAAACTCAATTTATCAAAGAGTCAAATCCTCTAACTCAATTACTGTAAAAGCTTGGATTTATAGACTTTGCGTTTGGGTGATTGGAATTTTTTTAGCTCAGTTAATTCAAATTAGTTTTGGAGGCATTCTAATTTATTTGCTTCTTTTCATCACATTCCTATTCACTTACATGGAAGACAGTGAAATCATATCCTTTGTAGAAGATTTTGTAAGTGACAAGAGAATAAAAAACTTAATATTAGTGGCCTCAGCAATTTTTGTCCTAGTTGTTTTAGTTGCTCTAATTACTTTGGGATTCGAGGGGATGCTCAATGAACTCCAACAATTGGTATAAATCATGAAGACATTTTTACTTCTTATCAGCATGACCTTAAGCGTCAATTTTGCACAAAGCCAATGTTATGTTTATAACTACAGCAATTATAAAAGAGAGCTTAAAGTAGACGATGAGTATGCTGTTTCCTATTCCACTTACAAAAGACTCTATAAATTCGAAGGAGATTATCTTTTGGATTATTCCTCGTACAAAAGACTTTTGAAATTTGAAAATCAATACGTGATTAGGTATTCAGACTACAAGCGTATTGCAAGAGTTGAAGGTTCCTATCTAGTAGACTACACTACAAATAAAAGAATTGCGAAACTTGACTGCCCAAACAGGAGAAGCGCAATGGCTGCCGCAGCGTATTTTTTATATTAAAAAACTAGTATTTCTAGGGGGATAATTTTTTGATGGACTCAAAAGCAATCTGAAGAAAAGACCTTCCACTTCTGAAACGGAACAATCCGATAGACCTGAAAAGAGAAAATGGCAGCATGTACGTGCTGCCTTTTTTTAATAGGTCTTTTCCAAGGCAGGGATTTTCCCCAATGCCTGTGGATAGGTGTGTCCCAGTTGTATTTTTAGTTCCCTCAATTTTGAGGAATAGAGTTCCCAAGGCTGATGGATGTCAAATCCTTGGATTGCCTGGAGTTCAGGTACCCAAAGCCGTACAAAATCTCCTTTTTTATCGTAGGTACTTGCTTGTCGTAGGATGTTGAAGTAGCGGTTTTCCCGAGGATCATTTCCTACACCGCCCACATACATCCAGTTGCCCCAGTTGGAACACACATCGTAATCCAACAGCAGGCTTTCAAAATAGCTTGCTCCCCAGGTCCAGTCGATTTGGAGGTCATTGACCAGGAAGCTAGCCACGATTTGGCGACCTCGGTTGGACATAAATCCCGTCGCATTCAGCTCCCGCATGTTGGCATCCACAAATGGAACTCCTGTCTTCCCCTCTGCCCAGCGCTTAAATTGCGCCTTATCCCTGCGCCAGGAGTCCACTTGATTTCGGATGCCGCTTACTTGAAATAGTTTAGTGCCGTGTTTTTTGGCGATAAATCGAAAATAATCCCTCCAGATCAATTCAAAGACCAGCCAATAGGTGCTGTCGTTTTTGATGCGCTCTTTCTCGTATCGTTTTACTTCTGTGTAGATGGTACGCGGGGAAATGCATCCCAAGGCCAGCCATGGCGATAGCTTGGAGCTGTAGTCCATGCCAATCAAGCCATTGCGCGTTTCTTTATACTTCTTGAGTAGGTCTTTTTCCCAAAAATAGGACTGAAGTTGCCCCAGCGCGGATGACTCTCCTCCACGAATCTTCAACCACGAGTGTTCGGCTCGCTTGGGCTTCTCCAGTCCATAATCGGCAAACTGGGGGAGCGATCCCGCATCGGGGATTAGCGCTTCTCCAGGATAATTTAGTGCAGTTGGTGTAGGAAAGGGAGCACGGATTTTACTCTGCTTTTCTACCTCTTTGCGGAATTGTGTAAATACTTCGGGTGTTTGTTTGATGGGAAAAGGCAGGTCGTCCTTGTGGTATAGAGTACTTTGCCAAAAGCTTTCGCAGGCGATCCCCTTTGAAAAAGCATTTTCCTCTAGGCCTTTATCCACTTGACGCTCCTCCGAAGTGACTTCTTTGGAAAAAAAGATGGCTGAAGCCTGGAGCTGTTTGGCAAAATCTACCACTACTTGCTCTGGTTTGCCATGAAGCAATACTAAATTGGCACCTACTTGAATGAATGATTTGCGAAGATCTTCTAGCGCTTCTGTCAAAAACTGGGCACGAAAAGCGCCCGTTTTTGGAATGCCAAGTTTGGTATTCTCCACTTGTCGTGGATCAAAGCAATAGATTGGGATAATTTCTTTCCCTTGCTGTATTGCCCTCGTCAGCGTCTCATTGTCTGAGAGACGAAGGTCATTACGAAACCACACCACAATCCTATTGTACTTCATTGCTGGCTAACAGACTGTTGAAGTAAAGTGTTTGAGGCTCTTGGTTAATTTTTTTTTAGGATAAGTATTCTACCTGGAAAAAGGCTCCTACTGGGAATTTTGGCCGGCAGGATAGCTAGCACTTCAATTTTTCAATGGAAACTAATTACAAATTCAACCAATAGTTCAACTTAAACACGAGGGATCGCTGCTTCGGCATAAAGTCTCCCGGGAAATAGTTGTCCGTGTACACCAAGAAAAAGTCTGATGCAGGAGCATAGCGCCATTGAATTCGCGTGTTGATGTTCATGTTGTCGATCTGACTGTTGTACTGCACAAAGGTAGTCCAGAACAACTCCTTCGTTAGGGTCAGGTCAATTCGTGGGCCAACTAGAACCAAATCTGCATCTCGTTGTGGTTGAGGCAAGCGGATACGCGCATAGTTGAAGTTCATGGAGATATTCGCCAAATACCCAAGGCGAAGGCCTGTTTGGGAAGTTATTCGCTGGATGGATCCTGTGAAATATTCTCCAAACTCACCAATTAAGCTCACATTCAATTTTTTGCGGGGGTTGCTTTTGTATTCTACAAGGAAATTGCGGAAAGAATAATCTGTGCCTGCTGCCAAAGGTGTGCCTTTGGAACGCGTAGGATCAAAATCATTGAACAAGTAGACATATCGATTTTTCTGGGTTACCTCCAACTCCGCAAGTGAGTTGAAGCGTATGAGATACCCAAAATTGATGTCGCGGTCGGTGGTGCCTAAGGTTTCGTTCCAATAGCCTTCAAACTCAATTTTTGGACCATGTCGATTGATGAGATTGGACTTGGGATAAAATAGGTAAGTCACGTCTGGGTTGAGGCGCTTGAAGTCGGCTCTTGGCACAAAGCCCACTTCGGGACTGAAAGACTTGCCCACATCCTGAAAGGCAAAGGTCCAGTTCCAGTTCAAACTGGTAAAGAGCAGGTAGGCATTGAAGGAATAAGGCTTTTCTACCTCCACCGATTCAAAGGTGCGGTGGTAAAATAATTTTCCTGTCCACTTTCCATCGGACGAGTTGAGGTTGTAATCCACCCCTAACAAGCGATTGTAGGCGGAAGGATCAAATAAACGCTGGTTCTCATCTTGTGCCAAAGTCTCTTTATTGACATAGATCAATCCGATATTGGAGCGTTCAAACATCTTGCGCTGAAGTGCAAATACCGTGAAATTCTTACCTACAATGCCAGCCTCCTCATCTGTAGCCGTTTGCATATTCATGACTCCTAAGCGCCACTTTTCATTTAGCTTACCACTTAGGCGTGCACCATAGATGATTTTACTCTGCACATTTTGGCCAGTAGCGGAGTCGATGTCTACCCCAATTCGTCTAGAAAAGAAAGGGCGAGAACGGGTCTGTCCAAAGCTATCGAAGAGGTCGCCGTTTTCAAGAAAAAACTGTCTTCGTTCTGGGAAAAAGATTTCAAATCGGTCCAGGTTAGTTACCTGCTGATCCACTTCCACCTGAGAAAAGTCAGGGTTAAAGGTGAGGTCCAAGTTCATAGCGGGTCCAATGCCGATTTTGGCATCTCCCCCTATTGCAGGAGTAAGGGATTCGCTGCTGTTCTCTAGGAAGTTTTTGGAGGTACGTCCTGCGACATACGGGATGAGGGAAACATTGGCTCCTTTTTTCTGCAAGGGCTCCTCGAAAGTCATTTTTCGAAGAAATGCGGTAGAAATGATGGATATATTTCTGGGAATGGGCGCCCAAGTGGATCGCTCACCTGTATGACTATCTACTCGGTAGAAGTTGACATTCCAGCTTTCCGTACCTTCTCTAAATCGTATGGTAGCTAGGGGGATAATGGCCTCTACCTGCCAGTGATTGTCCATCATTTTTGCTTCGGAATACCACTTGTTATCCCATGCTTGGTTGAGGTCGTCAGGGCGAGAGCCTCCGTTGGCGAGCAAGGCTTCACGCTGTACACCGTAAGGATTCACTCCAAAATGGAAGGCATTGGTTCCGTCGTTGAAGGTGTCAAACACGAAGGTGATCCCATCGTTTTGTTCCCCACGGTAGTCTCGTCTGAGGGAGGTAGTCACGTATTTCCGTGGTCCTGTATTCTCCATGATCGCCGCGATATACAAGTTGGTATCATCGAAAGCGATCTTTACGCGAGTAGGAAATTTACTTAAAGAGGTGTCGGAAGGAAAGTACTGCATGAAGTCCCCGTTCCAGCCCTCGGCATCTTTCCAAATATCCTCATCCAATACGCCATCTAAGGTGATGGGCTGTTTGAGTTTGAAAGCAAAAGCGTCGGGCTTAGTGCTAGTTTGAGCAAGTAGTTGCACGCTGAGTAGGAGACATGCAAGGGAAAGGACAGAAACAAAAATTTTCATAGCTATCAATAAGCCACTAAACTACATCTTTTTTATGGGAAAGGGTGTAGAATTTTACCAATGGTAACGGAATGGTCACATTAGGGCTTTTTGTAAGTAATTGGAAATCAAAAGTTAGCTTAAGTGGGACTATTCCGGAATCTAAAAGCGAAATAGTATCGAACGGTTTCTTACTTTCCCAAGTAGTTTAAGTTGTGGGAATTGGATTTTTATACAAAAACTTAAATGCTGCCTACCACATTGTGTAGTGTACCGATGCCGGAAATGGTAATAAACACTTGGTCTCCTACTTCCAAGGTAAAGTCATCTGGTACAATTCCCGTACCGGTCATCATCAGGCACCCAATGGGAAAGGAGTTGGATCGGTAGAGCCATTGTGCAAGCTCATCAGGTCGTCGCTTGAGCTGTGCTAGGGTAGTTTCCCCAGATACTACGCTGATCTGGTTGCGGTGGATTTCAAGTTGGATGGTCGTGGAATCAGGTAAATGCTCTTCCTGGATTAGTAGACAGGGGCCAATGGATGCACTTCCGAGATACACTTTTGCCTGAGGGAGGTAAAGCGGATTTTCTCCCTCAATACTTCGGCTGCTCATGTCGTTGCCAATCGTAAATCCCTGCACCTTGCCTGAGGGGGATAGGAGTAAGGTCAATTCTGGTTCAGGAACATTCCAGTTTGAGTCTTTGCGAATATTGACTTTTCCACCAGGAGGCGCCACTCGGCTAGCAGTGGCTTTAAAAAACAGTTCAGGGCGCTCCGCCACATAGACCTTGTCGTAGAAAGTACCTCCACCTGAATCGCTCGACTCTTCAATTCGGGCCGTTCTACTTCGGTAATAGGTTACCCCTGCAGCCCAGATTTCTTGATTTCCCATAGGGGCAAGCAACCCCTCTTGAATCAGCTCTTTCGCTTTTTCTTGGGAGATGGTTTCCCAGTTTTGCGCTTCTGCTGCCAGTAACTTGGAGAGCTGCTCTCTGCCCAATAGATCGTCCCAGTCGAGCTCTGGTCCCAAGAAGTTGGTG
>CANHCD010000059.1 GCA_947458795.1 Cyclobacteriaceae bacterium
AGCTACGATTGAAACAACGATAATACAGCGATGCCAAAGCCAGAAAACATAGAGCCGCATAAGTTCAAGAAAGGGCAGTCAGGCAATCCCAATGGGAGACCCAAGAAACCAGCGAAAATCATCCCTTTTTGCGCCTCATCCAAGTTCTTGGCGGCAAGTGCACGCTGGGTGATGTACTGGTTGAATCCCCAGTAACTCAAGTTTGTGATCCACATCCCACCAATCAACACAGATAAGCCAGGCAGATCCAAATACGCATCACGTGTTCCTCCTTTCCCATCTGCAATAATCATCTCACCCTTGGATAGAATCATCGAAAAATGTCCTGGAACTTCATTTTTGAGGGTAATTAAGCCCTGCCAGGCATCGCCTCCTCCTACCATACCTAACGCGATGTAGGTCGTGGCTAAGCCACCAGCAATCAAAAACACCACTTGAACTACATCTGTCCAAGCCACTGCCTTTAAACCACCATAGATGGAATAAAGCATGGCGAACAGCGCTAGACCAATGATGCTGTAAATCATAGGGATTCCGAGAATGGTATTCAAACTCAAGGCTCCCAAATACAAGACCGAGGTCAGGTTGACAAATACATACAAGAGCAGCCAGAATACCGCCATGGTCGTACGTACTCGACCATCGTAGCGGTCAAAAAGAAAGCCTGGCATGGTGTAGATGCCTTTTTTCAAATAAACAGGCAAAAAGAAAATTGCCACTACCAAAAGCGTAGCCGCAGCCATCCATTCGTAGGTGGCAATCGCCAATCCAAGTGCAAAACCAGAACCAGACATGCCAATAAACTGCTCCGCAGAGATGTTGGAAGCAATAAGAGAAGCTCCTACCGCCCACCAAGGAAGCGCCTTGCTGGCTAGGAAATAGTCGTTGGAATCTTTTACGTGGCCTTCCTTTTCACGGGAGACAAAGAAGCCCATGCCCATAATCAGAAAAGCATAGCCGAGAAAAACTAGTAAATCAAGAGGTTCTAAGAGCATAGGACAAAGAGTAAACAGGTTTTTGGGGATGAATTAAGTTCACACTATCCATTCAATTAAAATAGCGTGGCTAAATATAATCGATTGGCGCAAAGGTGTGCACATGATTGGAAAGCAATTGTGAGAAAATTATAAAATTCTTCTGTTTGGAGTAGGTTGATCCAAACCAAATCGCATATTTAAACCTTGCACTTTGGGTAATTCATGCCTCTAAAAAAAGTAAAACCATTGATCAACTAGCCGATTACTTCCACAAGTGTCACAGATCCGATCACCTCTTTGTCCGATTTCGGCCACAATGTTAATTTGCCCCAGATTTTTAAAGTCCCACATTCGGGTCTTGCTTCTGTTTTTGTTCGGCAATAGGGTTTGAATGCAAAAAAAACAGTAATTTTAAAGCGGTTTTTGAACTAGCATCATTTTTGGAGTTAATCCGGTTATGGCAACTAAAAGCAGTGTGTTTGATATGATCGGCCCAATCATGATTGGTCCTTCCTCTTCACACACTGCGGGTGTAGTTCGGATCGCACGAGCTGGCATCCGAGTGCTTGGAGGGATACCTGAAGAGGCGATTATCACCTTTTTCAATTCCTTCGCCAAAACCTACGAAGGCCATGGAAGCGATCGGGCTATTATTGGAGGACTCATGGACTTCAAAACAGACGATGCTCGAATTAAAAATGCACTAGAAATTGCCAAGGAAAAGTCTTTGCAGTACAGCTTCAAATCCATAGGCAACTCTTCAGTTCACCATCCTAATACGATCAAACTTTTACTAAAAAAAGGAGATCGGCAGGTGGAGATTTTTGGAGAAAGCTTGGGAGGGGGAGTCATTAATATTTCCGAGGTCGATGGATTTGTAGCCAACTTTTCGGCACAAAACCACACCTTAATTATCAAAGCAGACGATGCTTCGGGAGCAATTGCCTTTATATCAAGTGTGATTGCGCAAGAAAAAGTAAACATTGCAACCATGTCTGTGTCCAGAAAAGGGAAACATGATTTGGCATGTCATGTGATTGAAATGGATTCTGGAATTAAAGAAATTACGCGTCAGTACCTCCTTTCCTTACCTTGGATAAAAGAATTAATCTATATCCCAGACATTGACCTTTAACGAACTTACAAACCAACTGCTACTACACATGAAAAAACTTTTTATCCTGTTTCTCTTGGGCACTTTTACCTGGCATCAGGGACTGGCTCAAACGGAGATTTCCTCAGGACCTTTAGACCTAGCCACTTGCGTTTCTATTGCAATAGAAAACAACTTGACGCTAAAAAGGACCGAACTGAACCAACTCATCACCGAAACTAACCTTTTGGAAAGCCAAGGCAGAAGATTGCCAAGCTTAACCACAGGAGCAAGTTCCGGCTTCCGTTGGGGTAGATCTATCAACCCGGTTACCAACTTGTTTGAAACGAGAAGAATTGGAAACGTCAATCTCTTTGGAAACACAGGTGCCCCGATTTTCCAAGGCATGCGAATCAACAACAGCATTGGACAGGCAAAGTCTGACCTGAAATCGGGTCAATACACCTTGGAGGCTACGCGAAACGACATTACCTTGAATGTAATCAACCTATTCATTGATGTAGTTTTCAACCGGGAGCAAGTGAAAATTTCTGAGAATCAACTCAATACCACCAAAGAACAGTTGGGCCGAACCCAACAGCTAGTGGATGCCGGTTCCCTCCCCTATTCAGATTTGTTGGACCTGCAGTCTCAAAATGCAACCAATCAATTGAATGTGATCAATGCTAAAAACGGCCTACGCCTTGCGAAACTCGCCTTGGCCCAGGCGCTTCAAATTCCTTTCACAGAGGATTTTGATGTGATTGAACCTGTTTATGAGGTTTCTAAGGAAGCTCTAGCTGCAGGTACTCCTGCCGAAATATTCGAGGTTTCTGTAGCGCTAATGCCGCAGATCAAAGCAGCTGAAGCCAATGTAAAAAGTGCTGAATATGGAGTGAAAATTGCAAAAGGAGGATTTTTACCCACTTTAGATGCGGGCCTTTCTGCATTTTCCAACTAC
Organism: Cyclobacteriaceae bacterium; assembly: GCA_947458795.1. GTDB lineage: Bacteria > Bacteroidota > Bacteroidia > Cytophagales > Cyclobacteriaceae > Algoriphagus. Next base: position 3,032 of record CANHCD010000059.1, read on the forward strand.
GTAGACCAGGCATTTGTCCGAGGGACAACTGAAATAATTCCTTTCAAAACCCAGGTAGACAATAACTTTTCCCAGTCTGGCACACTCAATTTCAGCATTCCCTTATTCACTCGATTCAGCAACAAATCCAACCTGCAGCGTGCACGAGTACAGCAGCAGTTGGCGGAAGTCTCCATGACCGAAGCCAAAAACAGGTTGAGACAAGATATTGAAACAGCTTACAATTCAGCGTTATCCTCAGAGCTTTCCTACCAAGCTTCCTTGGTTCGCGTAAAGAGTTTAGAAGAAACCTTTCGAATTGCGCAGCAACGCTTTAATTTAGGGGCAATCAATTCGGTGGATTTTCAAGTGTCTCAGAACAACTTGTTTAATGCACAGGCCGACCTATTGAACGCGAAGTACACCTATATTTTCAGAATTAAAGTCCTTGATTTTTATCTTGGTAACCCCATTAATCTAAACTAAACCATGGCTACTAAAAAGTCCAATAAATTGCTTTATTACCTACTCGGAGCAGTAGGTGTAATTATCATTTTTGCCATTATCGGAAAGTCTGCTGGCTGGATTGGTGGCGCAAAGGAAACCGAGGTTGAATTTTCTTTAGCCAAGCGTGTTGCCATTGTAGAAAAAGTGAGTAGCTCAGGTGAGATTCAACCTGAGGTGGAAGTAAAACTTTCTCCAGATGTGGCTGGTGAAATTATTGAGTTGAATGTACAAGAAGGAGATTCCGTAGAGATGGGAAGACTGCTTGTCAAGATCCGTCCTGACAACTTTATATCAGCTTTAGACAGAACACGTGCCAACCTCAACCAACAAATGGCGAATTTGGCTCAGACCCGTGCGAATTTGCAGCGTTCTGAAGCACAGTTTACCCGCTCTGAGTTGGAATACAAGCGTCAGCGTACGCTACACCAACAAAAAGCGATTTCTGATGCAGATTTCGAGCAGGCCCAGGCCAACTATACCTCCGCTCAAAAAGACCTAGAGGCAGCCAAACAAAGCGTCGTAGCTTCTGAGTTTATCATTAAAAGTTCGCAGGCTTCCGTAAACGAAGCTTCTGAAAACCTTCGTCTAACCAATGTAAATTCTCCTGTGTCCGGCATTGTATCCAGCTTGAAAGTAGAGCAAGGCGAACGCGTGGTAGGTACCCAGCAGATGGCAGGTACCGAGATGATGACCATTGCAGATCTTTCCAAGATGGAAGTGCGTGTAGATGTGAATGAGAATGACATTGTTCGTCTTTCCTTAGGAGACACCACGATCATTGACGTGGATGCATACTCTGCCACAGGAAAGAAGTTTCAAGGAATTGTAACTAGCATCGCGAATACCGCAAATACAAAAGCTTCTCCAGATGCGGTAACCGAGTTTAAAGTTAAAATCCGCATTCTAAACGATTCCTACAAAGACTTGGTAAACGCGGGTAACAAGTATCCGTTCCGTCCAGGAATGACTGCATCGGTAGAAATCTTGACTAACTCCAAAAACAATGCACTTGCAATCCCACTTTCTTCGGTAACCACTCGTGAAGATAAAAAGGACAGTTTGGCTGGCGCTCCAGTGAAGGCCAAAGAAATCGTGTTTGTCAGTGAGAATGGTGTCGCCAAAATCCGTGAGGTAAAGACAGGGATATCTGACTATGAAAACATTGAAATTTTATCCGGATTGAAGGAAGGTGATGAAGTGATCTCTGGTCCTTACTTTGTCGTGAGCAAGCAGCTTAAAGAAGGCGATAAAGTGAAAAAGATGACTGCTATAAAGCCTGAGGATGAGAAGAAGGAAGAAGAATAAAGTTCTTTTTTTCTAAAATAGCCCCACCAAATCTCATTTTGGTGGGGCTATTTTTTTTTAGGAGGGGTTGCTATTTTCTACAATGCGCCTTGGCCTATTTAGTGTCTAGCGTCAACTGCCATCTCCAACTGTCTTTCATGCAATCTTCCAAGGAGAATTTGGGGTACCAGCCCAAGACTTGATTGATTTTGGTGGTGTTGGCCCAGGTCTTCACCACATCTCCTGCCCTTCTAGGGCCAATTTCATAGGCCAACTTTAGGCCATTTACTTTTTCAAAGGCATGAATTACCTCTAGAACGGTATTGCCTCGCCCTGTACCCACATTGAAAACCTCATAAAAATCAAGCGTCTTCTCGAAAAGAAAGCGAAGGGCTTTCACATGTGCATCTGCTAAATCTACAACGTGGATGTAATCCCGAACGCAACTCCCATCGGGCGTATCGTAATCGTTACCAAAAACGGTCAGCTTCTGGCGGATGCCTGCGGCAGTTTGGGTAATGAAAGGAACCAAGTTCTGTGGAGTCCCCATAGGTAGCTCCCCAATCTTTGCACTTGGATGTGCCCCTACCGGGTTGAAATAGCGAAGTGCCACCACTCGAATTCCTGGCTTACTCTTGACGTAATCCACCAAAATATCTTCCCCAATTTTCTTGGTATTGCCATAAGGACTTTCGGCATCTTTGCGAGGAGTGGCTTCTGTCACTGGCAAGACATCGGGCTGACCATAGACGGTGCAGGAAGAAGAGAATACGATGTTTTGAATTCCCTTATCCTGCATAAATTCAAGCAGGACGAGTAAGGAGCCTAGGTTATTTTTGTAATAAGCCAAGGGCTGCTGGGTACTCTCTCCCACTGCCTTAAAGGCCGCGAAATGGATGACACCGGCTAGTTGATGCTCTTGAGCGATTTGATCCAAAAGTTCCCGTTGGTTGCAATCCCCTCTGTAAAACGCAAATCGCTTTCCAGTAATCTCTGCTAGGCGGTCGAGTACGTGCTCATGGGAATTTGAAAAATCATCTAAAATGATCGGCTCAAGGCCTGCATTCCAAAGTTCTACGGCAGTATGCGAACCAATGTATCCAGCCCCACCGGTGATCAATATTTTTTTCATTTCAAAAAAGTTGAGGAGACAAAACTAGGGAATTTAAACCAATTCGGAGTAAAGAAAGGAACTAGCAAGAGCAGCTTTCGGTCAACGCACCAAAACCACAGAACCTTTGAAGGTCACCTGAACTGTGTTACCCTCCATCAAGTAGCTGTAGGTGGTGGCGTAGGCATAGGTATCGGTTGGGGCTTTATCCCCTGCCAAAGTTCCATCCCAACCTTCATTGCCAGAATAGACAAGTTGCCCCCAACGGTTGTAAATAATCATGGAGAAATTGACTACACAGTTGGAAACTCCTGTAAACTTACCTGGAGCCTCAGAAGGATTAAAGGCGTTGGGCATTCGGATTTTTGGGGCTTCCTCTACTACCGTGCCTGAACCAAAAGAAATGCAACCAGCGGCATCGGTTACTTGAACGGTGTAGCTACCCTTAGCCAACCCCGTTGCCAAATCCGTGATTTGGGCAGAAGGGTTCCATAGGTATTGAAAAGGACCAGCTGGACCCGAAGGAACTACAAGCAGCTCTCCATTGTCTTCTCCAGGACAAGCGGTCTTTACTAGGGTCACATCTACCACCAAAGGCGGCGGAGAAGTGATTTCAAATAAAACAGGGATTTTACAGCCATTCGCATCTGTTACTTCCCAAACGTACTTTTCTTTCTTGAGCGTATCGAGTTCGAAAATCCCATTGAAAACCTGTTTGCCTCCAAATTCCAAACTGTATGGCGCTACTCCTCCAATCACTTTCAAACTCACCTTTCCATCTTTTTTTCCAAAGCAGGTAGTGGCTGTTGTGGTGATTCCAGCTAGTTCCAATAAGGGTGGCTCTTTCACCTCTATTCCTGTGATGTTTTTCTCACAGCCGAGGCCATCAGTAACCTTTACCGAATACAATCCTGCCTTTAGATTTGAAGCGAGTACGGTCTTTATGGTGGCATCGTGGCTCCATGTAAAGGTGTAAGGAGGAGTTCCTCCATTGGCTATCACTTCAATTTTTCCAGTGGCTTGGCCAAAGCAAGCCACTGGACTTACTGCCAGAACGGCCAGCTTGAGCTCTTTTGCCACTTTCACTTGAATATCTGGTGCTGTTCCGGCACAAGAATTATCGACCAAACTGTAAGCGGTGTAACCTATTGTACCCGTAACGTCCGCCTGATCCCAAACAACAGTGATCTTCTCCGAATTTTGACCGCTTACTAAGGTTCCTCCCTTGACAATCCATTCATACCTTCTTCCAGGTGAAGGATCTGGTGCCGAATAGGTGAAATTAACCGAAGGATCATAGCAGACCTCTTTTTCGCCTACTGCTTCAGTAACGACAATTCGAAGATTGACGACGACAGGAAGTTCAACGGCAGCACCTGGACAACCATTGGCAGAGAAGGGCAGTACTCGCACCTTGGCATTTGGGTTTGATGGACCCCATTTGACCAAGACCGAATCGGAATAGGACTGTAGTATGGTACCTCCCTCTACCTCAAAGGTCATTTTCGAGATATTTTGCTTGTTTTTCACCCGATACATCACCTCTTCTACCAGCGGGCAAACAGATTGGGAACCTAGCAACTCCACTTTTGTCTCCAAGACCTCCACTTCAAATGTGGTTTCTTCCTGCTGATCACAGGAGTTGGGGCTTAAGGAAGCGACAATACTGACTTGGTACTTTCCTGGTTTGGTGTAGGTATGGGTTACTGTTTTACCAATTTTGGTGGCTGTGCTATCGCCAAAGTTCCACACAAAATAAGTGAAGTCCGGATTTTCGGGATTCACTGTCCAAGATCCCCCCTGATTGAGGCAGGCCACATTATCTCCTACCACATCAAACCCATAGTCGGGCTCGGTTTCAAAATTTAAATTAGTTAAGGAGGCCCCAGCTGCATAACCATAGGACTCAATGTTGCCAAATCCATAAACATAGGCTGCAAAACCTGCTGGATTGGAAAGGGTGTGAACTCCCTGGGTAATTTCTATTCGAGCAACCTTATAACTTGGATCTCCAGGTAGCATTTGAAAACTTGCCCCTACAACTGCCCCATCCAATCGGGTTTTATTTTCTTCCCCTGCCTTGACTACAATGTTGACGTAATGATTGACGATAGAAGGTAAAGCGTAGGCATTGAAAGTTAAATCCGTGAGCAACTGCTCCGTAGGGCTGTAAGTGATCATGAAAGGATCTCCATTTGTTGCAAACGGATCTGAAGGACTATTGCAAGATTGGCTTTTTGAAAATACCGTCACGGAGGAGGGCTTCGAAGTATCAATTTTCCCGGACACATTGGCTCCAAACTCCAAGGACATCCATTCGCCACGATTCAAGACCTTAGGTTGAAGGAGTCCGTTGACCCGAACTTCAGTATTGTCCTCAGAGGCCAATACCTTGACCAATTCACCTGAAGATCGACCCAATAATGCGGTATGAACAAAAGAAGACCCCCAGGTATTGATGGGATAAGCCTGCTGATACAAGTGATCATTGGCTTGTCCACAGGCGCCTACCGAAGTCCATTTATTTCCACCATATACTGCAATTTTTTTACAATCATCGGCTTTGTCTCCTACTACACGAACTCTCGATCCCGTCAAATCTCCACGTGCCTTGATTTGATAGCTCTGTCCTCTATTCAGGGTGATTTCTGCAGGAACTCCCTGAATATTGCCAGAAATAGAGTTAGCAGAAGTGGTAATTTCTATTCGCGTATTGTCTTCAGTTGCCACTACTAGGAGCGTGCTTTCGTTGTTGATATTTAGGTTGGCAGAGGGGTTGACTTCAAAATGTGAAGTAATGTAATGGTCCTTACCTAAAGCAGTGATTGGGAGCACCACTGTACCATCGGCACTTCGATAGCGTTCGTTGATGGCATGAACGGCTATTTTTCCAGAGGAGGTAATGTGGATGCCTAGGTTTTCAATCACCCCCGAACTGCGATGCAACAAATCTAAAGTAGCAGACGACAAGCGAAAAGTATACTGCTGCCCTGTCGTTAGGGTAAATGGACTGCTCTGCCCAAGGTACTCGATCACCCCAGTCGTATTTTCAGTAGCCGTAATCAATAAGACAGCATAATCCGGTGTGGCAGGAAGAGTTCGATTATTCTCCATAAAACCCACCCAAAATTCTTTCCCCGTAGTTGAAAGCTGCGCATAACCCGAATGGGAAGAAGCCAGCACAATCAAAAGAAGAAAGAGGGCACGGAATATCACTCGCATGGAAGTGGAAGTCTCTTTGAATTAACGAGGTGAATATAAATGTAATTTAGGTAACAATTTAGCATGACAGGAATGGATAAATTTCAGCCGATTAGTAGACAGACAAATCCTCGAAAAAAGGGATTAATCCCTATCTTTGCGCTTCTCAAATTCAACATCACATGATTTCAGTAGATAACCTCTCCCTCAAATTTGGAAAAAGAACCCTTTTCGATGAGGTAAGCCTCAAGTTTACTCCAGGCAACTGCTATGGTGTCATCGGAGCCAATGGAGCTGGGAAGTCCACTTTTTTAAAGATTTTGTCCGGTGACATGGATTCTACCTCCGGTGGAGTCAACATCACTCCAGGGCAGCGCATGGCGGTATTGAAGCAAAATCACTTCGAATTTGATGAGATAGACGTCTTAAAAACGGTACTGATGGGACACAAGAAATTGTATACCATCATGAAAGAAAAGGACGAAATCTACCTCAAAGAAGATTTTACAGAAGCGGATGGCCTTCGTGCTTCCGAACTGGAA
>CANHCD010000060.1 GCA_947458795.1 Cyclobacteriaceae bacterium
CAGGAGTTTCATGACAAATCCATTCAGAGTACTACAAAAGAATTTGAACTTCTAGATAACGCGATTTCAGAGATGATGAAGCGAATTCAGCGGTCATTTAACCAAGAGCGAATTTTTATTTCTCACGCTTCACACGAACTGAAGACACCCATTTCTGTACTTCAATCCAAATTGGAGGCTATTTTCAGGGATGAAAACCTAAATTCCTATCAAAGCGAAAAGTTAATGGATATGCAGGACACCTTACAGAAGATGAAGAAATCTGTCAATGCCCTGCTTCTTATTTCTAAAGTAAACAATGCCCAGTTTTTAAAATCAGAAACTGTTGATTTGAAAATGGTGGTTGAAGGGGTAGTGGAAGACTGGGCTGAGATTGCAGAGGAAAAAGGTCTACAGCTTAAAATAGGAGAAATTGACCCCTTTACTTACTCAGACACCAATCTATCGCTATGTCAGATGATGCTTCAAAATGCGCTGAGTAATGCCGTCAAGTATGTAGAAACTGGCGGTGAGATTAGCCTTTCAGGAACAAAAAGTGGAGATAGGTATACGCTTGTGGTCGAAAATGATGGAGCAGGAATCGACGATACATTAATCGAGCAGGTAAAAAATGGGTTGGTATTTTTGAAAGATGTATCTAAAGAAAAATCAGGGTTTGGACTTCAAATCATGTATAAGGTAGCACTCTTTCTAGGGGTTACCTTGGAAATAGGGTCTCAAAACGGGAAAACACGGGTTTGTTTTAGTTTTCCTGTGAAAGTCTGAAAGGACTAACTTTTTTTAAAAAAAAATGAAAAAAAATCATTTTTTCATTTTCTCTTCATGTTGGAGGCTGTATTTGGTATCATAATTTAAACTTCTTGTAATCCTTAAACACCAAATCACATGAAACTATTTAAAAACCTTTTGTTACTGTCGTACTTGCTTTTCATGGCTGCATGTACTGAGCAAGATGAATTAGCTTCTATTGCTGAAAAAGCTTTGGAAGGAACCACAGCAATTGATTTGGCCCAGACCTCAGGTCAGTTGGTCAGCGGTACTAGCTTCACCATAGGAGGAAATTCATTCCAAGCGGGAACGATTACAGGTAGAGTAGCAGCGACAGAAGAAACTGCTAAATCCCCAGGAGATTTGAAAGGAATGGATAAAGGTAAAGGAGGGCACAAAGGCATCATGGATGGTTTGAACTTGCTTGCACCAAATGATGAGATCCTAGCAATAGTTGAAGCAGAAAGTGCCGGCGATATTCGAGGATTCCGCATGTATAAACTAGGAGGCGCAACAATCACCCATTATGACGCTTCAGGAAAAGTTGTTGAGCTCCCGGTGGCTACCACGGTTGATGGTCCTCATGGTGGACATAGTGGCAATCAATTCCCGGAATTAGACTCATTATTGAGTTTGATTGTGAAGTCAAAAGTGGATTTTGGTGCGGGTGTCACCGTTACTAAAAACGACCAGGACATCACGCGTAAAGGAGTGATTATGGTCAGCAGAACTAAAGTTGGGATTGTGTTGACAGAGAAGGTTGAATTTCAGAATTATGTGGTCAATGGAATTCAAATCAGCGGTGTGAAAACCATTGTATCGGAATTTGATAAAGCTACAGGCAAGGGAAGTGTGAAGTCTACTGTGGCGAATGGCAAGTTCATCTTTGTAGGCGGAGAAACAGGGGTATGGACTTCTGAAAAGGATAGAAAATCTGAGGTGGTCAGAGGCAATGATTCTCGAAAGCCAATCAGTGGTAAAATCATCACCAATGTGAAAACAGCGATTAAGACTGCTTCTGGTACCGTAATTTATGCGCACCAGACCACGACCCCGCTTGAGATCGACCTTTCCTGTTCAGGTAAAAGAAGAGGCCCTACTTTGGGCAAGTTAGAGACAGCTTACCGAACCAATAAAATCACCGTGGATTTTGGTGACGGATCTTGCACCAATCAAACCATTACCATCACCGTGAATGGTGTGACTACAACAAAGACTATTGGCGGCTAATTGATAAATGCTGAAACAAAAAAATCGATCTGATTGATTCAGATCGGTTTTTTTGTTTTAGTTAGTTAGAATTGCTTCCAACTAACTTGAAAAAAATGCCGCTAGTATCAGATTCCCTAAAACCTGATTTCCACCAGCACAGGGAAGTGGTCTGAGGGATATTTTTTGCCATAATTGTCTGTTAGGATACCATGTCGGAGTACTTCGAGTTTCCCTTGGACAAAAACATGGTCAATGATTCCATCCGGCATTCGGTCCCATTCGAAGGCGGTAAAGGTGCCTTTTGGACCGTAGGAGGGCAGCTTGGAGATTAAACGGGCATCTTTCCAGTTTTCTTTTTTGAAAATCACTTGGTAGGCAGGGTTTTCGGGGGCTACATTGAAATCCCCCATCCAGACCACAGGAAGCCCTTCACGGTTGATTTCTTGGATTTTGGAAAGGACCAACTTGCTGCTTTCTTCTCGAGCTTGCTGTCCAATATGGTCGTAGTGCACATTGAAGACATAAAACCGAGATCCTTCTAGGGAGGTAAATTTTCCCCAGGTGCAAATGCGATTCAGGGCAGCATCCCATCCCTTGCTTGGAACTTCTGGGCTAGGTGACAACCAAAATGTCCCGGAATCTTCCAGCTTGTAGCGGACAGGATCGTAATGGATAGGCGAAAACTCTCCCTTGGTAGCTCCATCATCCCTGCCCACACCAATTGAAGCAAAGCCAAGTCCTTTGTTGAGCTCAGTTAGCTGATGTGCCAATACTTCTTGGGTACCTAGAATTCCGATCTGGTGAAATTGAATCAATTGGATGACCTGCGTCGCACGATCTTTCCAGAGGTTGCCCACATCGTTCGGATTGTCCCATCGAATATTGAAGGTAGCAAGTCGGTGTGTTTGGGCTACAATTGGAGATGCAAGCAGTACCAAAAGCAAACATAACAGGAGGGTCGTAGGTCGAAGAAACATAAATTGGAAACTAATTCGTGAATTGATTGCTATCTCTTAAAATTGCCTATTAATTTCATGAAATGAAAACAATCAATCCCAAGGACTTAGCTACTGCTGAACTTCATGCCCTCTTGCAAGGTGCGGTGACTCCACGGCCCATCGCCTTTGTGAGTAGCATCAATGAAGCAGGGGAGGTTAATTTGAGTCCTTTTTCTTTTTTCAATCTCTTTAGTGCCAATCCACCCATCCTTGTTTTTTCCCCTTCTCGACGAGTGCGAGACAATACCACCAAGCATACCTTAGATAATGTGCTCCAGGTACCTGAGGTCGTGATTCATGTGGTTGGTCATGATTTAGTAGAGCAGATGTCCCTTGCTAGCACCGAATATGCTAAAGGAGTCAATGAATTTATTAAAGTAGGATTGACCGAAGTACCTTCGAATCTAGTAGCACCACCCCGTGTGAAGGAGGCTCCAGTGGCGTTTGAATGCAAGGTGCTTCAGGTGGTCCCGCTTGGCGATCAGGGAGGGGCTGGAAATTTGGTGATTTGTGAAGTGCTGCAAATTCACCTGGATGAAAATATCCTCGACGCTTCTGGAGCCATTGCGCCCCTCAAGTTGGATCCTGTAGCTAGACTTGGGGGCAACTGGTATACCCGGGTGACGTCCGATTCCTTATTTCAGATTCCCAAGCCCTTGATGACTCTTGGGATAGGGGTAGATCAAATTCCAGAAGAAATTCGGAACAGCCCGGTACTCAGCGGGAATAATCTCGGGAGATTGGGTAATGTGGAGCAGCTTCCCAGTCCGGAGGAGATTGCCCTTTTTTCTGCCCGAGAAGACCTGGAGGATATCAGGCGCCGCTTTCGGTTGGATGCAGAATCCTGGACCGATCACCTACACCGCTGGGCCAAGGAAGAGCTGGAAGCCGGCAATGTGGACTTGGCCTGGAAGATACTTTTGCAAAAAATCTAAAAACAAAAAACTCAGCGATTAAGCTGAGTTTTTTTTCAATCTTACTTGATCACCAGATCTTGCGGCATGCGTACCTGCACCCCTTGGTAGTTTTTCAAGCGTTGAATTTTTTGGTAGAGTGGGTACTGGTCGCCCAATTGCGTTTGAAGAATGCGAACTTGTACTTGATCGCTGAATGAAACCATCAACTCTTCAAACCAAGGTTTTTTCTCTGGATAGTACACCACCCGGTAATCATCCCCTGCTTTAATCTTCGCTGCCGCGATGCCGATGGCGGTATCCAAGCCACCCAACACGTCGACCAATCCTCTCGCCTTGGCTTGTGAACCAGTCCAAACACGCCCAGATGCGATTTTTCGTACCGAATCAGGATGCATGCCACGCCCTTCAGCTACGCGAGAGATGAATGTTTCGTAGCCATCCTCAACAGAGGATTGGATGATGGTACGCTCTACTTCAGACAAAGGGCGAGCCATATTTCCAAAATCCGAGAGCTCCCCGGTGGAAACCACATCCGTAGTCACCCCTAACTTGTCATTGACCAATTCCTGAACATTGAATAAAATGCCAAATATGCCTATGGAACCCGTGATGGTGTTTGGTTGCGCAACAATTGTGTCCGCTGGAGCAGCGATGTAGTAGCCTCCAGAAGCGGCGACTTCACCCATAGATACAATCACCGGCTTTACCTTTTTAGCTTCTGACATTTCTCTCCAAATCACGTCCGATGCTAGGATAGATCCTCCTGGGGAGTTAACGCGCAAGACAATGGCTTTGATGTTTTCGTCTTTACGTGCTTTACGAATTTCCTTGGCAAATTTTTCAGAGCTGATGGCTCCATCCGCATTTCCATCCACAATCTCCCCTTCTGCGAGGATTACCGCGATGCGATTGGAAGAGGTGATGTTTTTACTTTTTGCCATTCCACCAAGGTCAGTGGCATTGATTGTGGCAATTTGGTCGTCCTCCTTGAGGCCTAATTTTTCTTTAAGGATGCTATGCACCTCATCTTCGTATTTCAGTGCCGTTGCCAACTTGTAGGTTACTGCATCTTTTGGCTTTCTGACGAGCATTTGGTGATTGATGCGGATCAAACTGTCTTGCGCAATGCCTCTTGATTTTGCAATTAGCTCAAGTGCATGGTTGTTGATGTCATCCAAAAAATACTGAGTTTGAAGCCGGTTTTCTGGGCTCATTTTATCCAAGATAAATGGCTCTACAGCGCTTTTAAATTCGCCTACTCGGAAAACCTCCGGTTTGATGCCTACTTTTTCAAAGAAGCCTTTCAAGAAAATCCCTTCGGAGGAAAAGCCGTTAAAGTCAATTCCGCCTAATGGATTGAGGTAAATTTCATCCGCTACTGAGGCCAGGAAATACCCACCCTCTGAGTAAGCTTCGTCGTAGGCGACGATAAATTTTCCTGATTCTTTGAAATCTAGTAATGCTTCTCTAAGCTCCAATAGACCAGCTTGACCAGCGCCAATTAATCCAGCATTGAGGTAGATCCCTTTGACGTTCTCATTCGTTTTAGCCTCACCAATAGCCTTTTTTAGATTTACTAATCCGGCAGAATTATCTCCTCCAAAAGGATCTAGGAAAGAACCAAAGACCAGGTCTTCCTCTGAGGTACGCTCCACCAAGGTGCGGCCATTGAGGTCTAGGTGTAGGATGGAGTTACTTTCCAAGGTCACTTCTTTCTCAGAAGAGGAAGCAACCAAACCTATAATTCCGAAAAAAATGAGCATTGCTACAATGCTGAATGCAAAAAGGCCCACGATGACGGCCAAGACATTTCCTAGAAACTTCATATCATTTCAATTTAGACTGTAAATTTAGGCTAATTTGAGCCAGTTTTAAAATTATATTAACGAGGAATGCAAACTGAGGTTGTCTTGGGAATTGGAGGAAATAAAGGAGATCGTGCAGGTTTTCTTCAAAAGGCAATGGAGGCCTTATCCCAGCAAGCCAGGCTTATTGGGTATTCTCAAATCTATGAAACCGAAGTTTGGGGAGGGGTAGCTACCGCCGGAAATTTTTTGAATCAAGTACTGCTGCTGCATACCCAAATGGATCCGATGGGGCTTTTGGAAGTTATCCAAGGAATCGAGGAGCAGCTGGGAAGAACTCGGGAGCAGCATTGGGGAGACCGAACCATTGATATCGATATTCTCTATTTTGGAGATCAAGTGTGGGACAGCCCAACCCTTATCATCCCACATCCGTACCTTGCGCAGCGGAGCTTTGTGCTGCAGCCATTGGCTGAAATTCTTCCTAAAAAAATCCATCCAATTCTAGGTAAAACTACCCTTGAGCTACTTGCTGAATGCACCGATCAAGGGCAGGTTTCTGTTTGGAAGCAAGCCAACTAAAAAAACGCTCACCTGCTTTAGGTGAGCGTTGACGGTTACAAGCCTGATACGATTGCTTCGGGGTGAATTTTCTTGACGAGGCCCTGCAGGACTTTTCCAGGTCCACATTCTACAAATTCTGTCGCTCCATCTGCTACCATCTGTTGTACAGACTGTGTCCATTTGACTGGTGCGGTCAACTGAGCAATTAAATTGGCTTTGATTTCGGCCACATCTGTTACCGCTGTTGTACTCACATTCTGGTAAATTGGACAGATTGGTGTATTGAACTGAGTTTCTTCGATTGCTTTTTGAAGTTTCTCTCGAGCTGGCTCCATCAAGGGAGAGTGGAATGCGCCACCAACAGGAAGCGGCAAAGCTCTTTTTGCTCCCGCAGCTTTAAGTAGTTCACAGGCGATTTCAATGCCCTTGGTGGATCCAGAGATTACGAGCTGGCCCGGGCAGTTGTAGTTTGCAGCTACGACGATTTCCTCGGTGATGCCTGCACAGACTTCTTCCACAAGCTGATCTTCCAATCCTAGGATTGCTGCCATCGAGGAGGGGTTGATTTCACAAGCTTCCTGCATGGCTAGAGCACGTTGAAACACCAGGGCGAGCCCATCTTCAAAACTCAATACCCCGTTGGCGACTAAGGCGGAAAACTCCCCTAAGGAATGTCCTGCAACCATGTCTGGGGCAAAGTTTGGGGTGGTTTTCGCGAGAATGACTGAGTGCAAAAAAATTGCGGGCTGCGTTACCTTGGTTTGCTTGAGTTCCTCCTCTGTTCCTTCAAAAAGGATATCCGTAATTCGGAATCCAAGCTGCTCATTTGCTTTTTCAAATAAGGCCTTTGCAGTTGGGTTTTCTTCATAGAGGGATTTTCCCATTCCTGGGAATTGGGCTCCTTGGCCTGGAAATACGATTGCTTTCATTTCTTGAGTTGACGAAATTTAAGCCGCAAATATAGAATTTTTTTGACAGTCCATGGAAAGGGACTAGAGCGCCTCCAAGGTTGGGAAGTGTTTGGAAAGCACTTCTTTCCGATTTTCTGAAAGCCAACGAATAAAGGCCTTGACGGCAGGGGAGTGTTTTTTTTGCTTCAGCCAGATCAATTTCCAATCGGCCTTAAGTGGGAGTTCGGGGAATTCAAGCAGCGCGATTCTACCTTCTTTGATTTCTTGTGCCATTGAATAATTGGAAAGTAGGGAGGTGCCTAGGCCCGCCATGAGTGCTTGTTTGACGGCTTCGTTAGTGGTGAGCTCAAGCTGATTTTCCACATGAATGTCCCGGTCGTTGAAAAATTTCTCCATGATGGTACGGGTACCGGAACCTTTCTCTCGAAGCACAAATCGCACTTTATCCCAAGCACCTGCATTGATGTAGGCTTGGAAACTCTCTTTATTCTCAGGAGCGCAGGCCAAAAACCACTTGTTCTCTGCAAGCTGTATACTTTCCAAATCTAGGTCTTCTGGCAATAGGGATACCAAGGCTAAATCTGTTGAGTTTTCTTGCAAGTGAGCCAATACCTTGTTTCGATTGGAAACCTCCAAACTGATTTCTACATGGGGGTGAACTTTCATGAAGTCCGCCATCAGGTAGGGGATGATGTATTTTCCGGTGGAAACGGCAGAAATTCTGATTTTTCCACCCATAAGCCCTTTCAGTTCTAGCATTTTTTCTTCAATCTGTCCAAGCTCTCCATAAATACGGTCTGCCGTATCTACCAATTCTTGGCCAAATTCAGTGATATGAATTCTCTTTCCGATGATTTCGGTGAGGGGCACTTCAAACTGTTCCTGAAGATTCTTTAACTGAATGGAGACCGCTGGCTGGGTCATACTCATCGCTTCCGCAGCTTTCGTGATGCTCTGAAACTTGGCAATGGCTTGGAAGGCTTTAAGCTGATGTAGGGTGATATTCATAAATAAAATTAATTCAAAAATAACAACGAATTAAAAAATATTATGTTTTATTTTTTTTGAATGAATTCACTAAGGATATTTGTGGCATGGATTTCCAGATTCTTCTAAATAACCTCACCAATCCAAGTCTGCTCTTTTTTATCCTAGGAGTTTTAGCGGTTAAATTGAAAAGTGATTTAGAAATCCCCCCAACCAGTGCCAAGTTCATCGCCTTGTATTTGATGATCTCCATTGGGTTTAAAGGAGGTCAGGAGCTTTCTCATAGCACATTTAATTCTGGAATTTTTTGGGCACTCGCATTTGGGGTTTTGCTTTCTGCATCCATACCTTTTTATACCTTTTTCTTGCTCAAGCGAAAGTTAGGTGTGCCCAATGCGGCTGCAATTGCCGCTGCCTACGGGTCTATTTCTGCGGTTACTTTTGTGGCCGCCGCCGCATTTTTGGAAAGTCAAGGAGTCAGTTTTGGGGGGCATATGGTTGCTGTCATGGCCCTGATGGAGGCTCCCGCAATTATATCAGGAATGATTTTGTTGCGAAAATATACCCTATCCAAGTCGGAAGGTGGCCTCAAACAAACCATCATTCATGCATTTACCAATAGCTCTGTATTGTTGATTTTGGGTAGTTTGGTCATTGGATTAATCGCCGATGAAAAGCAGGCAGAAGGTATCAAACCCTTCATTACGGATATTTTCAAAGGCTTTCTGGCTGTCTTTTTATTGGACATGGGCATTACTAGTGGAAGAAAATTGAAAGCATTTTTTAAGACAGGTTATTTTTCCTCCCTTTTTGCCACCCTTGTACCCCTGATCAATGGAGTGGTCGTAGCATATATCAGCCAGTGGGTCAGTCCTGAGGTTGGTGATCGCCTAATTTTTGCAATTCTTGCTGCATCGGCTTCTTACATTGCCGTACCCGCAGCGATGAAGTTATCCAATCCGGAAGCAGATGAAGGACTATATGTTCCCATGGCCTTGGCAGTCACCTTTCCATTTAACCTTACCCTAGGGATGCCTATTTATTTGATGATTATCCAAGCGACTTGAGTAGGGGATGATCTTCATTCAAAAAGTGTAATTTTTCACTGGCTGTAGGCATTCTGCAACTCGCTCTTCGACCAAACCACTGGTACCTGTGCTTTCCAATCCACTGGTAGATTCGGTCTCGTACTCCTTTTGGGATGATAATTAGTGAGTAGAAGAAAGGCCAGCCTCCGCCTAAAAGTCGTGCTACACGGAGAGCGGCTGTGCTTCCGAAGTAGACCTGTCCTTCCTCTACCAATACCAGGGTTTCCAAATAGTTTGGGGGTAACTGGTATATTTCCAGCACCCTTTGGCCTGCAGATCCTTGAATAGAGGCTAAAAGCAACTTTTTTTTGGCATCTCGCTTCAGGACAAAATCCACTGCCGCATTGCACAAGCTACAATGTCCATCAAAAAGCAAGATGGATTCCCG
>CANHCD010000061.1 GCA_947458795.1 Cyclobacteriaceae bacterium
CATTTTTAAAAAATTGAAACGAGCAATGGAAAAAATGGGATCAACCCACATCCCTTTTTACGACCCAAAGCTTCCTCCAGTAATGGATATCAATCAGATAAGCAATATTTTACCCCATCGCTATCCTTTTCAGCTGATAGACAAAATCATCTACCTCGATGAGACTGTGGTAGCAGGCGTGAAAAATGTCACCATGAACGAACCCTTCTTTATGGGCCATTTCCCTGGCAATCCTGTCATGCCTGGGGTCATGCAAGTAGAGGCTATGGCACAAACGGGAGGTATCTTGGTGCTCAGCTCAGTAGAAGATCCTGAAAATTACTGGACCTACTTTCTAGGCATTGAAAGTTGTAAATTTAGAAAAATGGTCTTGCCTGGTGACACCATAGTGTTTAAGTGCGAACTCCTGGCTCCTATCCGTAGGGGAATTGCTAAAATGAAAGGAGAGGCATACGTAGGCAATACACTAGTTTGTGAAGCCATAATGACTGCAAGCATTACCCGAAAAGAAATATGATCAGCTCCATGTGTTCTATTCATCCTGATTCCACAATAGGTTCAGGAGTTCATGTTGACCCCTTCACCATGATCCATGAAGATGTGATCATCGGGGACAATACTTGGATTGGCTCCAATGTGACCATCTATCCAGGAGCAAGGATTGGTAAAAATTGCAAGATTTTTCCTGGTGCTGTCATTGCAGGAATTCCGCAAGACCTCAAATTTCAAGGAGAAGAATCTACAGTAGTTATTGGGGATAATACCACCATTCGTGAATGTGTAACTATCTCTCGTGGTACGGTAGACAAGCAGACCACCGTTGTGGGTAGCAACTGCCTATTGATGGCCTATGTACACGTAGCACACGATTGTGTGATTGGAAGCCATGTCATTGTGGCCAACTCGGTTCAAATCGCTGGCCATGTATCCATCGAAGACTGGGCGATCATTGGCGGATCTAGTGCTGTACATCAGTTTGTCAGAGTCGGTATGCATGCCATGATTTCAGGTGGATCTTTGGTGCGAAAAGATGTGCCTCCCTTTACCAAGGCAGCAAGAGAACCACTCACCTATGCAGGTGTCAATTCCTTGGGCTTGCGCAGAAGAGGCTTCTCTAGCGAAACAATTGCACACATTCAGGAGGTATACCGTTACCTATTCTTGAATAGCTTAAACAATAGCCGTGCTCTTGAAGAAATAGAAATCAACCTACCAGCCACCAAGGAGCGAGATGAAATCTTAAATTTTATCCGTTCATCGGAGCGTGGGGTAATGAAAGGCTACATCAACTAACATGTTTACCATCCAGGTTCAAAATGCTTCCAAGCGCTTTCACCACGAATGGATTTTTAAAAATCTGAATCTGGATCTTTCCGCAGGAGATTCAATCGCCATTACTGGTGGAAATGGATCTGGAAAATCCACCCTTTTGAAATGCCTTTCTGGAGCCATCCCATTGACATCTGGGGCAATTCAATACCAATCAGGAGCAACTCAAATTGTCGAAGAGCAGTGGTTTCGAAGCCTAGCGCTCGCTACCCCCTATTTAGAATTGCCAGAAGAATTCACGCTTAGCGAAGTGCTTACCTTTCATTTTCAATTTAAAAACCCGCTTCAGCAGCGATCTAACGCAGAAATTCTTGAAATTTTAGGGCTAGAGAAACACAAATCAAAAGCTATTTCTCAATTTTCATCTGGGATGAAGCAGCGGGTAAAGCTTGCCTTGGCCATTTTTTCGGAAGTTCCTTTCCTCCTTCTAGATGAGCCTACCACCAACTTAGACAAGCAGGGAGTAACCTGGTATTTGGACCTTATCCAACAGTTTTCACAAGATCGAATTGTAATGATTTGCTCCAATGATCCACGGGAATATGATTTTTGTGAAAAAAAAATAGCCATGGAAGACTTTAAGTAAGTCAAATGGCCCATATTCGTATGCTAGTACTTTTCAAAAAATTACATCTCAAATGAATTCTCGACAGCTCTCCATTCTCCCAGTTCTTCTAATTTTTAGCCTTCTAGTTGCTTGCAAGGAGAAAGGAGAAACGCCAGACGCAAAAAAAACGCCAGAACAAATCGCAACCGAATCCCTAACAGGAACCGGAACCGCGCAATGGACTGTGGCCGGCGGGGGATCAGTGACTCGTGATGGGCAGAATGTAACCAGCACTTATGCTACTTTTGAGGTAATTCTAAATTCAGGCACATCAAAAGCCTATTCCACCAAAAATGGAGGCGGATTATTTGATGACAACGGCACTTGGAGTTTTGCTGGAACCAACTTTGATAAATTTATTTTAACAGGGGTTAAACCTGCAGCTACGCGTGAGATTTCCTTTACACAAACAGGAACTACGCTACGATTTGACTTTCGAATTCCAGTACCTGGAGCGCGAATGGATGGCACTTCCTCACTAGCGGGCAGTTACACCTTCAACCTAGTGAAAAAATAAGCAGGCTACTTGAGGCTAACTAAGGTTACTCCAGCTCCGCCTCTATCGGCGTGCTCATCCTCCAATTTCCCAACTTGAGGCATGGTTCGCAGTAAATTACGGCTTATCTCACGGAGGATCCCGTCTCCCTTTCCATGGACGATCCGTAAATTTTTCACACCCAGCATATTGCCTTCGTCAATAAAGGTTTGAATCAGCGGAAGAACTTCTTCTCCCCGCTTCCCCCTTAAATCTAGGTTGGGAGAAAAATCCATCATCTTAGAAGTCGTTTGGTAGCTGCCTCTTTTTTCGATAGACTTTAATTCCTTCTTTACTTCTGCTCTTGCGATTTTCTCTAGTCGGGAAAGTTTCACATTGGATTTCAAGTCTCCAATCAGAAGTTCAACATCTTTATTTTTTATAGCGACCACCTCGGCAATGGCTGAATTATCCTTCAGCCGTACCCAGTCACCTACCTGGATTTGACCCCCTATCACTTGAATGCTAGGCTCCTTGATCGTGGTTTTTTCAGGTTTAACTTCCTCCTTAAAGACATCAAGCTCCTTCCTGAGTAATTTGGTTACCTCCTTCTCTGCCTTTCCCTCCTTAATTTCTCGAATTACAGACTCGATCTTTTTATTGGCTTGATCCAAGATCGACTTTGCTTCCAACTTGGCTTCTTGGATGTATTGTTTTTTGGTTTGCTCCAAAGTTTCTTTCAGCTGTCCGTACTCCTTCAAGGTCAACTCAAGCACTTTATCCCTTTCTTTAACCTCCTTCATGAGGATGTCATAGTGGTTTTTTTCGTTTTCCAGTTGGGTCAAGAGTCGATCGTAGCGAACACGCTCTTCCCCAATTTGCTGCTTTGCATAGGCCACAATCTCTTTGGAGAGTCCGATTTTGGAAGCTATTTCCAAAGCGAAAGAAGAACCTGGCTTCCCAATTTCCAATTGATAAAGCGGTTCCAATTTTTGCACATCGTAGCGCATGGCACCATTCACTAGGCCCTGCTGTTTATCCGCCAACTGCTTTAGGTTGCCGTAGTGGGTGGTAATTACCCCATAAGCACCCAGTTTGGCTAAAGTGAGGAGAATGGATTCTGCAATCGCCCCCCCAAACTGTGGCTCCGTACCTGTGCCAAATTCATCGATAAAAAGAATCGTTTTCTTTGTGGCGAACTGGGTAAAATGCTTCATACTCATCAGGTGCGAAGAGTAGGTACTCAAATCATTCTCCAAGCTTTGCTCATCTCCGATATCAATAAAAAAATGATCAAATAAAGAGCTCTTCGAATCAGGATGAACCGGCAGTAAGAGACCGCATTGCAGCATGTATTGCAAGAGAGCTACTGTTTTGAGCGCAACGGACTTACCTCCAGCATTGGGGCCAGAAATAAGCAACAAGCGCTTTTGGGGATCTAATTTAATGTTGAGCGGCACTACCTGTTTTCCCTGGGCTTTTAAGGAAAATTCGAGGATAGGATGCCGTGCCTGAAACCAAGAGAGCGATCTTTCTTGAGTAAAAATGGGTTTGTGGCTATCCGTTTTAAGGGCAAATCGAGCCTTGGCACGTACAAAATCCAGCACACCCAGAAAATTGGTAGCCTTACGAAGTGCAGGAATCGTAGGCCTAAGTTGGTCAGTAAGTCGAGTAAGTATCCGAATGATTTCGCGCTTCTCCATGTACTCCAAGTCGCGAATTTCATTGTTAATATCAAGGGCCTCCTCTGGCTCCATAAATACCGTCTGCCCGGTGGCGGACTCATCGTGAATAAAGCCTCGAAGCTTGCGCTTATTCTCAGCCGCAATCGGAATCACCATTCTACCCCCACGAATAGTCATTGCTGCATCCTCAGGCATCAGACCTTTAGCACGAGCCTCTTTGAATATCCGCTCCATCACTTTCCTTAGCCGACCTTCTTCGTATAGGATTTGGGTGCGAATCAATTGCAACTCTTTGGAAGCATTGCTTCTAAGTTTGCCTTTCTCATCCAGCACCTGATCGATCACCTGAAGCAGTTTGAGATCTAGGTCGATCAAAAGACCCAACAATGCCTTCAGCGTTGGATAAGGGTCTCCAAACTTTTGAAAAAAAGTAATGCAAGATTTAAGGGTTTGAAGGGCGAGTTTAACCTCTTGAAATTCTTCTTGCTCCAAAAAAGCACCTTCCAACTTGGCTTTTTCCAAGTAAGGGTTCAGATTAGTGAAGTGGGATGTAGGAAAAGATTCACCAGCAATGAGGAGCTGTCGAAACTCTTCTGTTTGGTCCAAAAGTCGTTGTACCAAAGAAAAATCAGTAGAAAAGGAAATGCTATCTACATAGCTTTGCCCTAAAGGAGAAGTACACTCTGCCTTGAGGAGCTCTTTGATCTTTACAAAATTTATTTTTTGCTCAAGGTTGGCTGGATACAGCATCAGATTTACTCCTTTGTCTTGGACTTAGTTTCGAGGACTACCAGGGAGTCAATAACCCGAGCATAGATCCGGTCCATCTTTTCGGCAGATTCTAGGTAATATTCCATACTTTCTATAAAAACAGAATCAGTAACCTCATGTTTTAAAAAAATATCTTTTTCTAGTAAAGAATATAATACTTGGGAAGAGTCGTAGGAAATAGGTAAGGAACTGACTTTCCCTTCCGCGAGTTGTATATCTACGAGGATAGAAGCCATCAAACTCTCATCCAGGATCCCTTGAGGGGATGAATTGCTCGTGCAAGAAAGGCCTAGCGCTAGAAAAAGAATGGAGAAGAATCGGTAAATCACAGGTTAAAATTAGGTTTTTTTAACGGATAAAATCCAATGAGGTAGCTGCTCTCAAATTTTAATTTTCGCTTCAAGACTTTAACTTAGCCAATTCAAATCCTACACATGGATCAGCTATTTAGCAAACTTAGAAAATATGAGATTATGATCCGAAAGGTGGCCAACAATCACCTTCAAGGAGAGTACCAATCGCTTTTCAAGGGATCTGGCTTAGAGTTTGATGATTTGAGGCCTTACCAGTATGGTGACGATGTGCGGACCATCGAATGGAAAGTCTCCGCCAAGGGTCATGGCACCTTTGTAAAGACCTTCAAAGAGGAAAAAGACCAGTCTGTTTATTTTTTATTGGATATTTCAGGAAGTCAGGATATTGGCCAGCAGGGTTTAAAAAAAATCGACCAAGGAAAATTAATTGCTGGCGTACTTACCCTTGCTGCGGTTTACGATGGCAGCCAGGTGGGATTGATCTCTTATTCCGACCAACAAGAAAAATTAATTTTACCCTCCAAGGGAAATAAGCAAGGTGTAAAGATTATTCGTGGGATTTTTGACCATGAAAACAAGAGTTTAAAAACCAATTTGAATGGGCTTTTTACCTTTGCGTTGAATCTCATTAAAAAGAGAAGCATTATCATCATTATTTCTGACTTCATCGATCAGGGTTACGAGCGGTCTTTTCGAGCACTTGCAGAGCGTCACGATCTGGTCGCTATCCAACTGACCGATCCACGGGAAGCTGCTCTCCCAACCTTGGGGATTGTACCCATATTTGATAAGGAAAGAGGTAGAACCACTTGGGTAAATACTGTTTTTGGAAGCTTTTCTAAGAAAATTGCAGAAACATTCACCAGTGAACGTGAACATTTGAAAGAGATCTGTAAAAAAAATCAAATCAATTACTTGGCTATAGATTCTAGACAAGATATTGTCATTCCTTTGATTGATTTATTCAAGTACCGAAATAAACGAATGAAGCGTGGGTAGAGGCATTCTTTTACTTTTCCTTCTTAGCACATCCCTACAACTTTCAGCACAAAAAGTGCAGGTGAGCGGGTATTTTACCCAAGATTCTGCCCAGGTTGGTGAGCGAGTAGGATTTGTATTGAAAGCAAGTTACCCTCAATCAGCACAGCTAATCTTCCCCGACTCCACTTTCGATTTCTCTCCATTTGTCTTTCTTGAGAAGAAAACGTTTGTTTCAGCCACTGCGGATGGGGTCACCCAGGATAGTGCAATATACTTCCTGTCCAATTTTTCATTGGAGCCTTCCTCCTTTCTTTCGCTACCCGTCTTTGAACTAGCCCGATACGATAGCATCACCTACTTTACGAACGAGGCAGAATTAAAGTTAAAACTCAACCTAGATTCCATACCCGAGCAACTGCAATTCAAAGAAAATAATGTGTACCAACCCTTGGATAAACCGTTCAACTGGTTTGTTTTTGGTGCTGTTATTGGGAGCATACTGCTAGGCATAGGAATTCTTTTCTTTGTTTTTGCAGAACGAATCAAACGTCTATTCCGAAAAAATAGAGAAAAACTTCGATGGATTCAGTTTGAGCGAAAATGGAAAAAACTAGCCGAATCACTGCAGCAGAATCCAAATCAAACGCTTGCTGATGAGGCGATTGGCCTTTGGAAAGGGTATCTGGAACATTTGCGTTCACAACCTATTCAAGAATGGACTTCCAGTGAAATTGCAGCTGCCTTAGAAGATACGGAAGTGTTTAAAGCCTTACGGAGCATTGATCTGATTATTTATGCTGGCGGAGAGGGAGACACAAGTGCTGCTACCACTTACCTTTTGGAAGTAGCCCGAACAAATTACCAAGCTACCTTAAACCAAATCACCCATGAGAGAGTCACTCGTTGAGTTTTTTTCTTGGTCTTGGTTTTTGCCAGAGACGTTTCAATCCTATGAATGGGAAAACCCATTGCTTTTGAATTTACTGTGGTTGATTCCTTTATTGGTGTTGATTCGAAAGTTCATCAAGTTCCTCAAAAAACCAGTTCTTGAGCTATCGTTGCCGAAGAGTGTGGCCAAAGCCAACCCATGGACCTACCTTCGATTGATTCCAACTGGCTTTTTCTTTCTATTTCTAATTTTTGTAGTGCTGGCATTGGCCAGACCTCAACGGAGCAATGAGCGGGTCGAACAATATACTGAGGGGATTGATATTTTGTTGGTTATGGACATTTCTGAATCCATGGACTTGCAAGATTTTAGTCCCAATCGCCTAGAGGCAGCCAAAAAAACTGCCGTAGAATTTATCAATGGCCGATTTGGAGATCGAATTGGGATGGTTGTCTTCTCAGGTGAGGCCTATTCGCTATCGCCATTGACCAACGATTACGAATTGCTTACCAGCCTTATCGAGGAGATCAATTTTTCCATGATCGAAGCAAAAGGTACGGCGATCGGCTCGGCAATTGCTGCAGGCACCAACCGCATGAAGGATAGTGAATCTCCCTCTAAGGTGATGATACTTTTGTCCGATGGAGAAAGCAATGCAGGCAATGTTGATCCCATTTTTGCTGCGCAGCTGGCAACAGCATTTGGTATTAAAATCTACACCATCGCAGTAGGAAAAGATGGAATGGTGCCCTATGGAACTGATTTTTTCGGTAGGCCACAGATGGTAGAGAGTTACCTAGACGAAAGCACCCTACGCGAGATTTCTACCATTGGGGGTGGTCAATTTTTTAGAGCCTCGGATGGAAAGGCTTTGAATCAAATCTTCGAACAAATTGACACGCTCGAAAAAACAGAGATTCTTGAAAATCGATACAAGGAAACCGCTGATTTTTACAGGATATACTTATTCTGGGGAATGCTGTTTTTTGTGATTTGGATGGCTTTGAAGAGCAGTTTCTTCAACAATTTCCTACTCGACTAATTCGATATTCCGTTCTTTTTGCCATTCTGCTAGTCGAGGATCCATCACTGCAAACCAAAGTGGCGGAATAAAAGCCAAGATAATCATGGCAGAATAGCCTGCAGGCAATTGGGGACTATCCTCGTTGTGGTCCAATACTTGGTACCTTTTGTGGGCAGATGCATGGTGGTCGGAATGGCGTTGCAACTGAAAAAGGAGGAAGTTACTCACCAATTGAGAGGCATTCCAAGAATGGAGGGGTGTTACTTTTTCGTATTGGCCTGAAGGCAATCGCTTTCGTTGCATTCCATAATGCTCCAAGTAGTTCACGAGCTCCAAAAGTGAGAACCCTAATATACTTTGAATAAAAAAGAAGGCAGGCACTTCCCAAACGAGTCTTCCTCCTAGGTAGGAAAACAGACCGAAAAAGAAGGCGATAAATAGCAGAGGAAGGATTTGAAACCAAATCATTTGATTGGAAAGAGACCAAAGGCTTTGACCTTTCTTTTTCAGACGTTCTGCTTCTAAATGCCAAGAACTGAGGTATCCCTGGGTAACAGAACGCCACCAGAATGCATAGAAAGTTTCTCCTTTCCTACTTGTAGCTGGATCTTCAGGAGTGGCTACGCGTACATGATGTCCACGATTGTGTTCGATAAAAAAATGCATGTAGCAGACGGTCATCAAGAGAATCTTGGAATAAGTCTGTTCAATCTTTTCGGTTCTATGGCCCAGTTCATGTGCCACAGTAATGCCTATTCCACCTGTAATCAGAGCCATTCCGGTAGCAAAGGCAATCCATGAAATCATAGACAATTCCTGAGTACTCACTACATAGAAGCCCCAGATCAGCACTGCCAATTGCACATAAACCCAAACAAAGGTGATCAGCTTGTAAAATTGAGCCTTCATGGATTCACTAACTTCAGCTGCTGGAACATTTGCTTTATCCTTTTGAATCACATAATCCATTAGGGGAACAAGCAAGAAAACGAAAATATGAATCATCCATTGGAAAGGTCCACCCCACTGCATTCCCAAAAATAGTAGTGCAGGTAGAATAAGTGCGCTAAAGAATCCAATCTTTTTCATGGGTATTAAGGTAGCATTTTTCGGAGAAAACAAAAAAATGTACATTGTACAAAGTACCAGGTACCAGGTACAAAGTTCCTTCAGAAGTAAAATTTGGATCAGAACACGAATCCCTACTTTGTACTTCGTACTTGGTACTTGGTACAGTCCCCCACTTCTTCATTCTTCAATCAGCGTTCAGCTTTCGACATTAAGAAAAGTAGCAAGTAGTTAGTATCCTGCCGGCAGGCAGGCAAGTAGCAAGACAAATTCGGATGGTCCACGAATTCCCACTTCTTCATTCTTCAATCATCGTTCGATATTCGACATTAGCAAGAATTTGTACCAAGTATCAAGTACAATGTGCCATGATCTTTCAAAATAAAGATTTGGGTCAGAATATGAATCCATACTTCGTAC
>CANHCD010000062.1 GCA_947458795.1 Cyclobacteriaceae bacterium
GCTTTGTTGTTTTCTTCAGGAGACCATTTGTAAGAGTCTACATTTTGACCCAATAAGGTAACTTCCTTGTATCCTTTGCTCCAGAGATCCCTTGCTTCGGCAAGGATAGATTCAGGGTCTCGACTTCGTTCCCTGCCACGAGTAAAAGGCACCACGCAGAAGGAGCACATGTTGTCACAGCCTCGCATGATGGAAATAAAGGCGGATACCCCATTGGAGTTGAGACGCACAGGCGAAATATCACCATAAGTCTCTTCCCTAGAAAGGAAGGTATTGATCGCTTTTAATCCCTCCTCAGCAGTGGCCACCAAGTTGGGGAGATCACGGTAAGCATCGGGTCCCACTACTAGGTCTACGATTTTCTCTTCCTCCAGCAGTTTTTCCTTGAGACGCTCAGCCATGCAGCCGAGGATGCCAATCGTCATTCCTGGCTTATTTCTTTTTAAACCATTGAAATGGTTCAATCGATTGCGTACGGTCTGCTCTGCTTTTTCTCGGATAGAGCAGGTATTTAAAAAAATCACGTCTGCTTTTTTCATGTCCGAGGTGGTATCGTAGCCGTTGTCCTTCATGATGGAAGCGACGATTTCTGAATCAGAAAAATTCATCTGGCATCCATAGCTTTCGATGTATACCTTTTTTTCTTTTCCAGTACTTTGCTCCTCCGATGTCTTGAAATCGCAAACTTGCGCTTCTTCGGCGGAAAGAATGTCTATGTCTTTAATCAGATCCATGGAACTGTGGTCGTATGAGTAATTGCAATCCCAGTGCTTGCTTAACTAAGTCGCAACGAAAAAGAATTGCTATTGGACACAAATTTAAGAAAATACAGACAAAATGGCAGGATATTTTTCCTTTTTGAAAAAGGGGATTTAAAATGGAATAGGCAACTGTTCAGGTAAGCTCAAGGGGGGATCACCTTCAGAAAAGTTGGAAACTCCCAATCCCAGAAGGCGAATGGGTTTGGTCATGGTTTCCTGGTTTAATAGCTCCAAAGCAGTTTGCCAAAGGGCTTCATCTTCTGGAAACCGGTCAAAAGTTTTGCTTCTAGTTTGTTGTGAAAAATCATTGTATTTGATTTTTAGCGTAACTGTCCTTCCTCGAATGCCTGTTTTCTTGGACCGGCGAAGCAATTCCATATAGATATGCTGAAGTTGTTCTTCCAATTCATGGGGAAGAAAAAGATCTTTTTCAAAGGTGTTTTCTGCGCTCAAGGATTTTCGAGTGCGTTCAGGTTGAACTGCTGAGAGATGAATTCCTCGGACAATTTGAAAATAATGAGCTCCCGCTTTTCCAAATCGTTTGACCAGGTACTGCAAGGAATATTCTTTTAAATCTTTACCACAATGGATTCCTATTTGGCGCATTTTTTCAGCAGTGACTTTCCCAATCCCGAAAAATTTACCGATCGGAAGTTTTTCCAAAAATTCGGATGCCTCCTCGGGAAGAATGGTGGCCTGGCCATTTGGTTTGTTGAGGTCAGAGGCGATTTTAGCTAAAAACTTATTGTAGGATATGCCTGCTGAGGCATTTAAACCAGTTTTAAGTTTGATTTTTTCACGAATTTCTGTTGCGATCAGAGAGGCGGAATTTAGGTGCAACTTATTTTCAGTCACATCCAAAAAAGCTTCATCCAGGGAGAGGGGCTCCACTAGGTCGGTGTATTCGAAGAAAATCTCCTGGATCTGGCTCGAAATTTCTTTGTATCGTTCAAACCTTGGCTTGGCAAAGATTAGGTCAGGGCATTTTTTTGCTGCCAAAACGGAAGACATGGCTGAAAAAACACCAAATTTTCGAGCCTCATAACTTGCAGCAGCCACCACACCTCGGCTTTCATTGCCACCCACTGCCAAAGGTTTTCCTCGCCACTCGGGATGGTCTAGCTGTTCTACAGATGCATAAAATGCATCCATATCCAAGTGGATAATTTTTCGAATCGGAAAGTCGTGTAAACTTTTTTCCATGTTCAAAGCCGAATTTAACCGGAGGATAATGGAGTCTGGGATTTGCTGTTGAAATCTACTGCCCTAAACTACTATTTTTTAGTCAGTGGAATTGGGTTAAAAAGAGGTAGTGGAATTTAGAACCACCGAATTTGAATAAAATGAAGCGCGACAGTTTGAAAAGTTTTAATTTTCCAGTGACTTAATAATTGAAGCATAAATTAAAGGCACTATGGCTTGTATTCTAGAGGTAAATGGAGTCGCTCCTGAAATGGGTGAAAACTGCTGGTTGGCACCCAACGCTACCGTGGTAGGGGATGTGAAATTGGGAAAAAACTGTACCGTTTGGTTCAACGCAGTCATTCGAGGCGATGTAAATGAAATCCGAATTGGAGATGACACCAATATTCAGGATGGTGCGGTGATCCATTGCACCTACAAGCAGGCGGGCACGTTCATTGGCAATCAAGTGTCTATTGCGCACAATGCCATCGTTCATGGCTGTATCATCCATGACCGGGTACTTGTGGGAATGGGAGCAATTGTGATGGATGGAGCAATTATCCATTCCGACGCCGTAATTGCTGCTGGAGCAGTAGTGCTAGCGGGCACAGTGGTGGAGGCTGGATCCATCTATGCAGGCATGCCTGCTAAAAAAGTCAAAGATATTGGGGATAACATGCGGGAAGTGATCCTGCGAACTGCAAAAAATTACCCAATGTATGCCACCTGGTTTCCAAAGGAGTAATCGCATTCAATAAAAAAAGGCCTCAAAGCCTTTTTTGTGTTTTAATGATAAGTACATCTTACTGCATCCAGCCACTAGGGTTTTTGCGCCATTCGGCCAGGGAATTTAGAGTCGAATGATCGATGTAGTTTTCTTTTACAGCTTCAGGAAGTAAGGAGTCGTAGTTACTTAAGCAAACCAATGGAACTCCTGCATTCTCAAAATTTTTATCGGCTACCTCAAAGCCATAGGAGAAAATAGCCACCATTCCTAAAACTTCAAATCCAGCATTTCTCAGATCTTCGACTGCTTTGAGGGAGCTTCCTCCAGTGGATACGAGGTCTTCTACTACCACGACTTTCTGGTTTGGTACCACTTTTCCTTCGATCATATTTTCCATGCCATGCCCTTTGGGCTTGGAGCGCACATAAATAAATGGGAGCACAAGTTCATCGGCCAATAGAGCTCCCTGCGGGATGCCTGCAGTAGCTACTCCGGCAATCGCCTCTACGTCTGGGAAAAAATGTTTCACTGCTTTCACCAGGCTGTCCTTGATGGAATTTCGAATTTCCGGATAGGAGAGGGAGAGTCGATTGTCACAATAGATGGGTGATTTCCAGCCAGATGCCCAGGTAAAGGGTTTCTCAGGCTGTAATCGAATGGCTTGAATTTCCAAAAGGTGGCGCGCAACTTGTGCAGCGATGCTGGGGTTGAGAATTTCCATGGCGTAAAAATAAGAGATTCCTCAGCGTAGAAAGGGAGCTCCCGCATTTTTTTTAGGAATAAATGCGCTAGTTTTTTCATTCCCCAACTTGATGGGGTGTAGGTCTAAAAAGTCTAGTTAATTATTTCAAATTTTTATGCATTTTTGGACGATTCAAAACTAGTATTCCCATTAACGCATGAAGATCTTTGTGAACGACAAGCCTTTGGAACTTATTTCCTTTGCAAAGCTTGATCCGACCAAGCGCTTTGAACATCGCTACCAAAATGTGGATGAAATTCCTGAGGATGTAGAGTGGGAAGGGAATGTTATTTTTTACGAACCGAGCCTGGATCTGGTGATTCGCCTACTTTATTTGATGCGAACTCGAAAGATGAAGCGATTGGATTCGGTCACTTTGGTTTCGGAATCAAAAAATGAGCTTAAAGAATTTGTAAAAAGCAGATTTTTAATTGTGAAGGCTGCAGGTGGAGTAATTACCAAAAAGCAAAAGGTACTATTGATTCATCGACTCGGAAAATGGGATTTTCCAAAAGGCAAATTTGATAAAGGCGAAACGCCAGAACAATGTGCAAAAAGAGAAGTGGAAGAGGAATGTAATGTTAAAGTTCGCTTAGGAGAACACCTCTGCACTACCTGGCATACCTACACCCAAAACCGACGCAGCATCTTGAAGAAGACCTACTGGTATATCATGGCTTGTACCAATGATGACAGCATGAAACCACAGGAGGAAGAAGGAATCGATGCAATCCGTTGGTTTACCGAAGCCGAAGCAACCACAGCTTTAATGGATTCTTACCCATCGATGCGGTATTTACTTAAGAAATACCTAAAAAAATCTGGGGTCGCTTAAAGGGAATAGGGAAGAAATTCAGTGACATCGCCTCCATAGCGGTGTACTTCACGAATTACCGTAGAGCTGATGGCGGCGTACTGAGGTGCAGTAATTAAAAACACCGTATCCAGCTCTCCATTTAGGTAGCGGTTCATTTGACTGATGGTGTTTTCATATTCAAAGTCGGTAGTATTCCGCAGGCCTCGAACTAAAAATTGGGCCTCATACTTTTTCGCTAGGGTAGAAGTAAGTTCATTGTAGACGACCACAGAAACCCTAGGCGTATCCTTATAGACCTCTTCGATTTTTTCTACCATCAATTCAATATCGAAATACCGATTTTTCTTGGTTGAGTTGTAGCCAATGCCAATAATCACCTCATCGAAAAGTGCTAAACTTCTCAAAACAATATCGTGATGCCCTTTGGTAAAGGGGTCAAACGAACCCGGGAAAATGGCTATTTTTTTCATGGCTATGCGTAATGCCAAAAAGATTCAAAAATGGTTGGAGCTTTATCTTTCGATAATCCATGCCCGTAATTCTGGTTGGCATGAGGTCGAATAATCCTAAAATTAGCAAAGTAACTTTTTCCCCAATTTTCAGTAATTCCACTTTTTTCAGTGGTACCAAATAGGGTTACTCGTGCATGGTTCCTGTCTTGCTGAAGGGATTCCATTAAAATCAATACGTACTTGAATACATCTTCCTTTGTTTCTACCTCAAACCGATTGAAAATAGAAAGTTCTTGGTCCGTAAAAGCTGCCAAGTAGGCATGGGAGTCAAAAAGGTTGATCCAAATCTCCTGACCGATCAAGTTGAATCGTTCCTTAAATAAATAGGAGAGGAAAGAACAAGATCCATGATACAAGCTGAGCTCTGAAAACCGCTTGCTCAAAGGCTTATGCAATTTCTCTGGGATGCAACTCAGGATTTGCACATTATTGCTATCTACTGAGGTGTGAAAGAAAAAAGGGAATTCAGGAAGTTTCCCAGCAAGTTGAAGGTATTCTTTTTCGTTTCCGGGTTCGAAAATTGCGCCCGGTAGAAGGGTAAAAAGTGCATCATGAAAATAAACTTTGGCTGGAACATCCAATTTGGTTAGGGTGTCTGATGAAAGAACTTCATCTAGTTTTTTCCAGCTAATTCCTTCGTAAGAATGAATTGCAGTGATGCCTTGGTTTTTGTCCCTTGCAAAAACATGCAAGGAAGAGGGGTAAAGAAAAAGTGATAAGCTTGCTGTGTTTTGAACAGCAAACTTATCACTCAATAGAACCTTTAGGTCATTTTCCAAGATAAGAACCGGTTATTTCCAGTTACCCTCTGTAGATGCGTCAGTTCTAGATCCTACTCTTAATGCCTTTTCGTTGTTATTTGCTCTTCTTTCAGCATTGATTGGAGCTGGGTCACGGATTTCGAATACGCTTACTTTGTATCCGCCAGTCTTTTCAATTTTGTCCGCAAAGAATTCAAATTGCTTTCCTCCAGAACCTGGAACAACAGGAAGCAAATCAAGTTTAAGGTCAGGGTGCTTCGCTGCGCTAAACAACGAGTCCATCACTGTAATTGATCCAATGGTGTCATAGGAAACATTGATTTCTTCTGCACCGTAATCCAACAGCTTGGTGGTTTCGGTACGCTGAACGATCCAAATGGTACCTGTTTCAATAAAGGTTCTCAAAGAATCCCAAGTACTTGCATATTTTCCATTTGAAGCCTGGTATGCCAACTGGGCATCGCGAAGCATTTCAAGTTTTTCAATGGTAGCCGCTTCTAGCAAGGCAACTCTTTTTTCTTGTTCTACGACGTCGTCGACCCCTTTCCAAAGTAGGTAACCAAGAAAGGCAGCAACAGCAAAGAATACGACAGAGAGGACTTTTGTTAGATTCATTTTGAGTAAGGTTTAGAAATCCGGTTAGGGTTGAAGGTTTTAAAACGTGCTATTTTAGGTATTTATTTCCAAAATTAAAATATCCTTTATACAATACTAATTCCGAGAGCGATTTTATTCCAAGAAATACAGGATGAATGGATTTCTTTTCCAAAGAACTCAGTCCTTCCAGTGTCATCCAGCTGATGTCCGTTAAAATTTGATCCGCTCCTGCAAGTTCTGGATCTTCTCCCAAAGTTGCAGTACCGCTAATCCTTTTTACTAGAAAAAAACACTCGATTGCATGAAGGGGAGAGTCCAGGTACTCGTGAACAAATAGAAATTCGCCTACAGTGATTTTTAAACCAGTTTCTTCCAAAAATTCTCGGACTAAATTTTCTTGAGCAGAACTCCCGAATTGCATCCCTCCGCCTGGTGTGGACCAAAAATCTCGATTCGTACTCATCTTGTGCTTGACCAAAAGAATTTTATCACCTTCAATCAATACGCCATTCACACGTATTCTGAGGTGATGTCCAAATTTAGACTCAATTTCTTTGCTGATCTTGTCTTCTGACATGTACTTTCGTCTAGCGATGAACAAACTGACCTCCCCGTCCCCTGCTCCTTCAGAATTATTGCGAAAGAGCTTTCCTTTCAAACCTACTCTAGGCCAGGCCAGTTTTTTTGTAAAAATGGATGATTTTTTCCAAAAGCCCTCCGAAGATAAGCCAGTCTTTATTCTAAAAGGATATGCAGGAACAGGAAAGACCTCCCTTTTGTCTGCCGTAGTCAAAATTCTCCCTAGTTTAAATTTGCGCCCCCTTTTATTGGCACCAACAGGCAGGGCTGCAAAGGTGATGAGTACCTACTCGGGTAGATCGGCATTTACCATTCATAAGATTATCTACAAACCAAAAGGTGATGCTGGTACGCTAGGTGGTGGCTTTACGCTCCAAAAAAATTATTTCAAAGACACTCTTTTTGTGGTGGATGAATCGTCTATGCTAGCTGATGATGGAGGAATGTCTGGCAACCTGCTATGGGATTTGATTACCTATACCTTTTCAGGTGTGGGCAATCGCTTGTTATTTGTTGGGGATACCGCCCAGTTGCCACCTGTAGGAAGTCAATACAGTCCAGCCCTAGATGCGGAATACCTGCTTCGGCATTACCGACTGGATGCAGACCAAATTGAGTTAGTAGAAGTCATGCGGCAGAAATTAGAGTCTGGGATTTTATTCAATGCCACAAGTCTGCGACACGAATTAGGGTCAGATCAGGCAACTATTAAAATCCAAACGCACCTATTCAAGGATATTTTCAAGATGACTTCTGAGAAACTGGAAGATGGTTTACGTTATGCCTATTCCAAATATGGAACAGAAAACACCTGCATCATCACCCGTTCCAATAAGTCTGCCGTGCAATACAACGGGTATATTCGACGGACGATTCATTTTTACGAGGATGAAATTTGTTCGGGTGACTTGCTGATGATTGTCAAGAATAATTACACCTACATGGCCGAATCCGAGAAGGTGAATTTTTTAGCCAATGGGGACCTGGTTGAAGTGATGAAGATTCGAAATTTTGAGGAGCGATATGGCTTACGATACGCAACCTTGGAGTTGCGCTTGCTCGATTATGCTGAGGAACCCTATTTTGAGGCCAAAGTGATCCTAGATACCTTGTACTCTTCGGGTCCATCGCTGACTCGAGAACAGTACCGATCACTTTATGATCAGGTAAGTGAAGATTATGCCGATCTGGCAAATAAAACTGAGCGTATGGAATACATCCGTAAGGACCCTTACCTCAATGCCCTTCAAGTTAAGTTTGCCTATGCCATCACCTGCCATAAGGCGCAAGGTGGGCAATGGAAGGCAGTATTTATCGATCAAGGGTATTTGGTCGAAGAGCAGGTGGATAAAGAATTTGTTCGTTGGCTCTACACCGCCGTGACACGTGCATCAGAGGAACTGTACCTAGTCAACTTTTCTCCGACATTTTTCGTAAAAGGATTGGTAGATGAAGAACCAGAAGATTAGCTAGGAAAACGCTTTATTTAACCTAATATGCCTTGATTTTATGTTTACTTAGGATTTTGCTAGCGTTTGGAATTTAATTCATTTCTTAGCTGTTGTTTTGAAGAATCCATCAAAATTTGAATATTTGACAATTAAACCACATTAACATGAAAAAAATAGCACTTCTTTTCAGCTTATTTGTTTTGGCGCTTGCATTTCAAGCTCAGGCCCAACAGTCAGGTCCCGTAATTACCTTCAAGGAAAATTCCAAGGACTTTGGTGATATCACCCAAGGGCAACAAGTAGCACATACCTTTGTATTGACCAATACAGGGAATCAACCGTTGATCATTTCTAACGTAGCTGCTACCTGCGGCTGTACTGTTCCTAGCTGGCCAAAGGAGCCAGTAGCGCCTGGAAAATCTGCTGAAATTAAAGTTTCTTTCAATTCCGCTGGAAAAGTGGGACAACAAAATTCGGTTGTCCGAATTTACTCCAATGCCTCCGAGCCTATCGAGAAAGTTTCTTTGATTTCGAATGTGTTGACCCCTAAGAACTAAAGAAATTAATTTAGAATTTCAAAAGCCTGTTCCCAGTAACAGGCTTTTTTATTACCTCTCAACTTTAACTGATTACCGATTTCATGACACCCAAGAAGGAACGTAAAGTAACGACAAGGCAAGTATTTGCGACCATCATCTGGCCCCGGCGAAAACAACTTTTTATAGGCCTTATTTTAATTATTATCAGCAGGTTAGCTAGTTTGGTTCTCCCTGGAGCTACCAAATTTTTGATTGATGAGGTAATTCCGAGTAATGACCTCGAACGGCTGAAATGGCTTATCGTAGCAGTGGTTCTAGCCATCGTAGTGCAGGCAGTTACTTCCTATTCGCTAACCCAAATTCTAAGTGTGGAAGCGCAGCACTTGATTTCCAAATTGCGATCCAAAGTGCAGCAGCACATCATCAAACTCCCAATCCGATTTTTTGATAACACAAAAACGGGGGAGTTGGTATCCCGCATTATGACCGATGTGGAGGGAGTTCGTAACCTCGTCGGAACAGGATTTGCCCAGATGATCGGAGGCGGATTAGCGGCAGTGATCTCTTTGGGCTTATTGATTTCGATCAGTCCATCGATGACCGCCTTTGTGTTATTGCCAGTATTAATTTTTGGATTGGTATCGCTCAAGGCATTTAGTAAAATCAGACCCATCTTTAGAGAAAGAGGGAAAATCAACGCACAAGTAACCGGTAGACTTACGGAGACCCTGGGTGGAATTCGTGTGATTAAAGGATTTAATGCTGAAAATCAGGAGATTAAAACCTTTGAAAGAGGGGTTGAAGAATTGTTTTTGAATGTAAA